>JAPOPJ010000115.1 GCA_026712925.1 Nitrososphaerota archaeon | reverse complement strand
GCTGGCCTGCTGGAGTGTTGCAGTACTATCTTGTTAAAAGGCTCAATCAAATTTGTCAAGTATATCGTATTTCGTGGTGACGGTGCAAATGGAAAATCTCTACTTTTGAAAGTCTTAGAGAGGTTATTAGGAAAAGGTGCATGTAGCCACATATCATGGCAAAAACTAGAGTCAAGGTTTGGACCTTCTGGATTAGAGGGTAAATATGCTAACCTCTTTGCTGAATTGCCAACAGCAGCACTCACAAAGACAGAAACAATCAAGGGATTAGTTGATCAGGAAACAATAGCAGTTGAGAAAAAAGGAATCGATCTCTATGAAATAGTGTTCACTGGAAGGATATTCTTTGCTTGTAATACACTTCCTGAAATACCCTCATATCAAAAGGCCGATTTAAGGCGTATTTTCCTATTTACCTTTTCACAAGTGTTTGAAGGTGAAAATTGTAAAGAGGATCTGCTTGATACACTCACCACACCAACAGAAAGAAGCAAGATTCTAAATACACTACTGGCAGAGGCCCGTAAAGTCCGCAAAAATGGACTACAATACAAACAATCAGAGAGAGAAATATCCAGACTGTGGAGTATGAACAGTAGTAGTAGTCTAGAGTATATCAACCAATACACTCACGGTGAAGGTAAGATAAAGACTAGTGAACTATACTCACAGTATGTATCTTGGTGTAAAGAAAACAAGCGATGCATTGATGGCCCAAAGACATTCACTAGTAGAATGGAAGGCGATGGTTTTTCCAAGATTCGAACCACAGTAAATGGTGAAAAAAACACATTTTGGACACATATCAAGGCAAAATCCGACAAAAAATCCGATAAGCAGACTAGCCTCAGTGGCTAGTGACTAGTCACTTTTTCACATATACCAAACAGGGTATTTTGTGATTTGGTATTACTATGTTGATAATACTGTATTGTCCACACCATGCCTATTACTCACTATACTCACTCTTTTCTTTATCCTAATAGGAATTTAGAATAAAAGAAATAGCGTCTAGTAAAGAGGTATAGTCATAATCAGTGAGTTTAATGAGTATCCATGTCTAGACTAGGTAAAGGTAAATTTTCAAATACTGCCTAGTCAAGATACATCATGGGTAATCGTACAAATCTTACCGTATCAAAAAGAAGGGATCTTATCAGAGAGATTATCCAAGATGCAGGACTATTGAGACCTGCTGAAATTCGCAGATACATTATGTCTAAGACAGGCAAGAAAGTCGATCATAGGACTATCAAAAACGATTTGAAGCATATCAATGGCTCAGATACTAGAGCATTTGATGATTATTCTCGTGGTGGTATTGTACATCTATCCGTACACTATATCCAGACCATGATCAAGGAAATATCTCAAGCCCGAAAGAAAATCACTGCCTTGCCTGATGATGATGCCAAAGAACTAAAAGATAAACTAACCTTGCAGTGTCAACTTGACAAGCGGTTAGAAGCATTGTTTGTTTTACTAAGTGAATATCCATTAACCGTGACAATAGACAAAATCGTCAAAATCCAAGCCAAAGACCAAGACGTAGATCCGTATGAAATGAACATATCACTAACTAAGAGACTTGATGATATAGTGCCTGGTTCACTACCTACTAATCAAACACACTCATTTACCAAATATGACACGTCATAATACCATATTCTTACCATATCCTTGCAACATTCTTACAAATCCATACACAATCCTTGCATTTTACATGTCAAAGCAGGGTAATTTAGGCATGAGAAATTACCACATTTTACACATTAATCGCATATCCATATTTTTTTAAAGTATGAATGTACCAAGATTCTATGAAGCGATTAGATGCCATTCCACGCTTCAAATTAGTAAAAGAGGCAATCACTGACATGGGTCTTTACACACCTACCGAGATTCAGAAATATCTTAAACATAAAACAGGCAAAGAATACAAAATAAAGACCATACAGAGAGATTTGGAATGGGATTATCTATGTAGCAAAATGGTTCTATCTGGCGAACCTGTATCACGTAAAGCGGATTTGAGTGTACTTGCTTCTATCATATTTGATATTCTAACTGAAATCCTAAAAATAGATGGCAAGCAAGTAAAACGCAAGGCAACGCCTATCAAACCCACAGAGCATGAAGCATTAGAAACACTCAGGCAAGATCCACAGTTTAAGGACTCCTTTGAATACATAGAAAAAATCTTACGAGTTGATGCAATAGTGAAAAGACAACATACATGCATGGTTGATTTTGACCGCTTGTTAGAACTTGCTAAACGGCTCAATTTTCTAATTTTACAGTATGGGCCAAAAATCAATTTTGATGAACAAAAACAGCAAGACAAATAACGAAAATCGAACAGTATAATCCAGGCGTTTTATTTTGTGACTGGCCAAATATGGGCCAAATCCATAGGGGTTTAACATTCATGCCTAATATGGTAAAGGCAAAACAGAAACATGCCCATGACTCAATCAAAAAGGCACAATTGCTTTATTCGTAATATCCTGCCGAATCTCAGACAAGTTTAATCATCGAAGTTGATCAGTTTTCCAACCATGAAACTCTAGACACCAATCAGCGTCTTTTGATTCATAATCATCTATGGTTAAACATTTTGATGTTGCTTGACTTGTACCCATTGATTTGGCCCATGTTGGTTCATAGCCTGTTGAATCACAGAATAATGAACATGAGCCTGACTCCAAAGATTCTTGTATTTGATTTACTGCTACAATAATTATATCATTGATATTTTGTTGTTTGTCAGTATAATGACAATCTGAATTATTGTATATGTCTAGACTATTACTGACCTTTTCACCTATTGTATCTATATACGAATTCAGTTCTGGAGTTGGATTGATGCTGAACGTATACATAATACCAGTAAATGTAAAACTGTCTTGAATTGCATTGTTGTTTATTTCATCACAAGTTAATTCCTTTGGCTCTGGTTGTGGTATTGTTATGATGTTATTTTCAGCCAAATATGAGATTGAAGCAGCGTATTCTTGATCTGAAATATCACCATTTGCCCAAAATCCAGCTACATTTTTGACCCAGTCAGGAATATTTGTCTGGCCGTATGTCTCATTTATGCCGACTGTGACAAAAAACACTGTAAAAACCAGTATGATAATACTTTTCATAACAAGAATGTCTTTCTAACAGATGATTTAAGTTGTATGTTTTGAGACAAATGCCCTCATTGCCCAGTTCAAGGCCTTGCATGACACATATCGTAGATCCTTGCCTAGAATCGTATGAGTTATTAGTTAAAGATTTGTTGCTTTTCTATGTTTAGACAATCCAAGACAAATATCGCATTATGTGGATTTTTGATGGTTATTGTAGGATTTGGTTTTCAGGCAGTCAATGCAGATGATGACAAGGAAACTATACTACAACTTGAACGCATTGCTCAACAATCTGCTCAACAGGCAACTCAGCAGACAGCCCAACAATCTGCTCAACAGTCTGCTCAACCACAAACAAACCATGATTCTAGTTTTCGGTTAGCATCTACTCCTTATGGAATTACATATTATGATGATAAACTTTGGGTAGCAAATTCATTTATTCAAAAAATCTCTGCGTATTCCACAAACGGCACGTATGATAGTAATGCTTCGTTTGATTTAGTATCTGAAAACGATTTTTCTCAGGGAATTACACACGGTGACGGTAAGTTTTGGGTAGTAGATTGGAAATATAATCCAGCAACTAGGCAAAATGAGGGCGATAATATGGTACATGCATACAACCTTGACGGCACGTATGATGCCAATGCCTCATTTTCCATAGAATCTGAAACTGTTGTACCTAAAGGAATTACATATTATGATGATAAACTTTGGGTAGCAGATTCGGTATATAGTAAAGTCTTTGCATATTCCACAAACGGCACGTATGATGCTAATGCCTCATTTGATTTAGCAATTCAAAACATAAGTGCCGCAGGAATTACACACGGTGACGGTAAGTTTTGGGTAGTATCAAGTGATATTTCAAATGGAATTATCGGGGTATATCCATACAACCTTGACGGCACGTATGATGCTAATGCCTCATTTGATTTAGCAATTCAAAACACAGATCCCGATGGAATTACATACGGTGACGGTAAGTTTTGGGTAGTAGATAAAGACTTTACTAATGGTCATGCTGTTTACACTTACGAACCCGGCCCATCACTTGAATCAAGAGTGACTAGCATTGAAACAACTTTGACAGGTTTGGAAACTAACATGACAGGACTTGAAACAAAAATGACAAGTGTGGAAACTAACATGACAGCCTTGGAAACAACCATGACAGGCATTGATACAAGAATGACAGGTTTGGAAACAAACACAACCAACATTGATACAAGAATCACAGGCCTTGAAACAAACTTGACAGGCCTTGATACAAAAGTGACTGATATTGAGACAAGAATCACTGGCCTTGATACAAAAATGACTAACTTGGAAACACTGCTAACTAACATACAAACAACGCTTTCCAGTCTTGAGACCACAATAACTAATCTCAATACGAGAATAACAACACTAGAGAATAATCCACAGACACCAGAACCAGATCCGGACCCAGAACCTACACAAACAGGCGTATCTGGCAAGGTTTACACTGATTCAAACAATAACGATACACTAGATGCAGGCGAATCAGGTGTTTCTAACAGGTCCGTAATTGCAGTAAATCTCACTGATCAGACAGATACAAGTAGAACTAGTACTGATGCAAACGGGGATTATTCATTTGAACTAGATGCAGGCGGATATTTGGTTCAAGTAGAAGGCACAGATGCCTATGCATATATCACAATAATAGACGGTTCTGTTTTGACACAAAATCTAGGACTTTAGATTATTAGTGAATAGAACAGGCCCGGGCCGAATCAGT
>JAPOPJ010000307.1 GCA_026712925.1 Nitrososphaerota archaeon | reverse complement strand
TTGGAATATTGGTTTGAGAATAATTTTCTTGTCTGTTTTGGATACTAGATCCTTAATCATAACAGAAATGTAGCGACGCAGCTTGAGATAACGATCATTTTTAAACCAATCTAAAATTATTACAAGGGCGTTTGTAGCATTAGTTTCACCCATATTTTTTAGTACATAACCCATACCATCCAAGTCGTATTTGTCTCGGATTGTATATTTTGCAAGAATTTCAAGTACTACGTCGGCATGTTTTTTGGTAAACTTAACTAGCGCATTAAACACGGTTCGTTTTACGTTGATATCTGAATCTTCAGAACAAATATCCAAGAAATAGAGGCTGGTTTTATCATCAAATGGGGATTGGAATGTGATTCTCTTGGCTAACAAATACTTACATTTGGTGTGATTTCTAACTAGATTCTCAATTATTCTATTACTTTTCTGAATGTCATTTTTATAAAAATCCAAAAATGCTTCCAAGGCTTCTGATTTTACTTCTATAAAATCAGATTTTGAGGCATTTTCCAGAGTGTTGAATGTTTTTTGCATATCTTTTATCTCACGATCCTTGTATACTATTCGCAGAGTTTTTAACGCAGTAACTTGGTAACGTGGATTTTCTGAGGATAGTAATTTTGTTATGAATGCATTGCCTTTGTTTGACAATTTATGGAAAGAACTTCCTATTAAAAAGCTTGAATATTCTGGTTCACTGGATTTAAGTAATTTGTCAGCAATCTTCATTGCCAATGCTGGATTTGACTTTCCAATGAAAGTAAGAGAATCTATGAAGGGGCCTTGTGCCATATCATTTTTTATTTCTCCTATTATGGATTCTAATATTTTAATAAAATCTTCATCTGCTGATGCCAAGTCACGTATGATATTAGATATGGGAAAAAGAAATCCAAAAGCGTTTTCATTGATTAAATATTTAGTTAATTCGTACAATTCTTGCATGTTTAACTTAATATTCTGTTCGGTAAGAAAATTAATTAGATTATTGGATATCCAGTAATCCCATTTTTGATCTTCGATTTGGTTTTTAATTTGTTTTAATTTATTTTCATTCATTGTTGTCAACACCATTATTTTTAAAATTTGGAAAAATTTCATTATCACTTGATTCAAATGATATTTTTAATCGTTCACCCGGATCCGAGTATCTTTTTCTATTATGAATTTGTCCAGAATTTTTAAATGCTGTTATGTCAAAACCAAATTTTTCTCGATCACCCACAGAATACACCGTTTCGGCTATATCATCAATGATTGCAATCAAACGTTTTGCCACTATCTCACAGGGTAAATTCTCAAAATTAATGTTTCTAACCAAATGTTGTAAAATTAACCTAGCATCAGGATCTCCCATCTTACAAAATCCCGAATAAATCTCACTTGGAACAAACTTGTCTTTTGTAATACATATAGCGTAAAATTTAAAATTTTTTTCATTTTTGATAGCTAAAAATCAATCAACATATTGTATTTCTTGGCTTTCTGCGTAAGTAGCTCGAATAAAATCTTTTATGGTCGAAATTATGTTAATAGATTTAACATCGGGTTTTGCTAAACGTGCAAAAAGAGATTCAGCACGTGTTCCATTTCCAGCTAAAGATAGAAAAAATTCTTTATTTTTTGGCAAACAGTATTTTGTAACATCATTTTCTAGTCCCATGACATCACTTTCCTTTCTGTCAGATATGATCACAAACCCGTCACGTCCTTTTGCAAAAACAAGTAAAGTCATTAGATACGTTGTATCTGTTAACGTCTCATAATAGTTTACGCGCGATTGGGGAAGAATGCACGTAGATTTTGTGTTTGCAGGAGTATGGATATGAACAGTTACCTTAACTCATTATATCTTTCTTTAGTGATTAATCTCTTGGAGAGTAGCAAATTGGCTAATCTGTCTCGATTTTTCTCATCATTCATCACTTTATGATAAATATTGGAGGTATCGGCATAATCTGGGTATGTCATGTATATCAGAAATGATAACTCATCTTGTTCCAATTTGTCATATACATTCCTAGTTAGTTTTAACACTTGGAGCAAACTTGCAAACTTTACATTTCCTTTGTATTGGTTTATTATTTTGTTAAAATAATCCTTTCCAGATGCGGTAATACTTATGGAGCCATCCTGTTGTATCTTGTACATATTGACAAGATGAGGGGGATTTTTTGTTATCTCTTGGAGTGTTTGGGAGTATGGACCATGGTGGTGTTTTTCAAAATCAAATATTTCACTTATTTTTGATATTGTTCTAGATGCAATGAACATCTCTTTTTGCAGACGTTCCATAGATGATATCGGTTTGTCTTTGACTCCCAATAACAGAATTATACATCTCTCTGATTCCTCGTCCAACATTTATTCCTCGTGTGTGCTTTATTCTCAGATGACTATAAAAAATATTAATTCAGATGATATTGTTGTATAGTTTCATTCCCAGATACAAAAAACATCCTCATAAAGACTGTCTTAGACTGGATTATGCAACAAACTAACGTGTTTATAATATTTAAGTATGCAATCAATTGACACATTTTATGAATTATGGTGAACTAGCTGATTTTGTACGTTATAATGTGCACGAGGAAAGATTTGATAACTATCAAGCAGTCATGATAAAAACACTGATCCAAAAAAACGGTAGAACAACTAAGTCCGTGTTCAATTCCGAATTACAAAAGACTAATCCGGGATATTCTGAGGAGCGTGATAACTCTTACGTGTTTGATGCATTGCTAAAAGCCAAAATTGTTGAATTTGACAAAGGAACTGAATCATTTGTGCTTTTGGACCATGAATCATTTTCTGAGAAAGAAAAAACCAACTTGGTAAAATTATGTAGTGCTGACATAAAGGTATTATCTGACATAAAATCAGCCATTTTAGACTTTCAAGAGTGGCTTAAATCAGATGAAGGTACAAGTAGGATAGAGGGAATAAAAAAGGAAAGGCTCGAATTTCCAAAATTTATGAAAAATCTTTCAACCATGGACAAACAAACTATCGAATTTACCGACAATGTTCTGTATGGACTCTTGCCCAATGCTGAATCCGATAATGCCAAAAGAATAAGTACATTTGGTGCCAAAAGATTCCAAAATATAAAATCCCGCAAAAAACTACGTGACTATCCGGAGAAAGAATGGAATAAAGTTGCAAACAAGATTTACTCGTTTGCAAGCAAGTTTGAAATGGATTCTGAAAAACTTGATGAATTGATTGAGGAGTTTATCTTGGACAAATATTCAAACAGTCTTCAGACTGGAACTATATCACCTATTCTGTTTTGCATAAATGACAAATTTCCAGTAATAAATAATCCTGTTAGATGGACGTATAACAATCTATCTAACAAGCTGGCATGGGATAACATAACAATCAATCAAAAGCTTGATTTCTATATAGATGAAAAG
>JAPOPJ010000090.1 GCA_026712925.1 Nitrososphaerota archaeon | reverse complement strand
TCAAAATCACAATCTAACCTAAAATCATCAAGTACCTCTCCTTTAGAATCCAATATTGCAACATGCATGAATTTTTTGTGCAGGTCTATGCCAACAAAATACTCTATTTTTTCATCCATCTTGTTTTTCTTTTTGGTAGAGGGTAATCTGTTTGTTTGTTTTTTAGATGGTTTTTTAGATGGTTTTTTATGGGTACCATCTATTTTTGGGTTTTTTTGGGGCACATATGGTTAGTTATCTTTGAAAAACTTTGAGAATGTGCCACCTATATTTTCATTGTTGGCATGTCACTCAATATACTGTGCAGTGGTGATCAGAACATTATGATCGATTTGGGGTAAAACTAGAAAATTTGATGAGAATCTAGTAGTATTTTGGCTGTCATTCGACAGTATTTTCTGGCAAGTGAACGGATCACTGTGGTCTTCACTAAACATGAGGTCTACACTGCTGTATAATTTCACTTGGAATGTCACAAATTATTTCAAATCTCTCCTTTATTTCGTTTGTTACTATATCTGATTTTTCAGTTATACCATATATTTTTTTTGCTGAGAAAAATCCAGTATCAAATGACGCAATGTAAAAATCAACACGTTCATTATTCTCCTCATGTTTGCGTTTGATTGCCACAAATTCGGCCAGTATTCTCTTGTCACCAGAGTTTTTATCTTTTGATTTTTTACCTGTTAAATTTTTGTCAAATGGCTCTTTACTCATGAATTTTTTAACTTGAAATGATTCTATTCGTACTTGTTCTCGATACTTTTCAAAAATAACTTTCCATGATCCTTTATTCTGTTGTTGTTTGATTTCAATCTTGGTTCTACGTTTAGCTTCCTTACGTTGACTATCATCATCTTTGTATACTGTGTTATATCTCATTGTGATGTAATCTGATAAATCTCTCACGTCTTTTTTTGCTTTTTGTACTAGTGAATCAAGAGGCTTTTCTGGACGCGGGTAAAATTTTTTAAGTTCAATTTTCACAAATTTAGTTAAGTATGCTACTATTTTTTTATTCAAGTCTTTATTCTCTGTGAGCTTGATATTCTGTGCATTTTTTTCGAGTTTATTTTTAGATTCATTATACACTGTAAGTGTGCGTATTATTTCATCATTATTAAAATGTTCAAAAAACTTTAATGCATCTTCGTCTTGGTTTAATGATAATGCCCCAAGTATTTTCTTATGTTTGTAAATTAATGCAGAAATAACAACATTGGTATCGGGAAGTATTTTTACCATCAACATTAAACAACTATGGGATTTTTTTTGGAACTTCCATGATTTCCAACATTCCGTCAAAAAACTTTAGAATAGTATTTTTGTCTATATCGTGTAGGTATTCTTCACTCGATTTTAACAAGTTTGCATCATATGCTTTCTCATCTAATTGATCCGTCATTTCCAAAATATGTTCAGCCAGATCGTCATTGGTTTTATACTGCATCGCATCTTGTATAATATAATTAATGAATGGAATTACCAAAAGCGTATCTTTTGCAATTTGTGATACATTATCTATACTTTCAGTTTGAAATCGCTCTATTATTTTTTCAAGAACTAGTATAACAGATCTGACCCCATAATAGATAGAGTAAGAGTTTTCATGATCTATGTTTAACCATTTTTTTTCAACTTTTAACAAGTCATTTTTTAATTTGGTTAGATAATCAATTACGGTGTCAATTACGGTGTCATCTACCCTATCCTCTGTGTCTATATTTTTTACTCTGTTTTCAATTTCAGCTAACAGTTGGTTTGTCAATCAATATGTATGTTATTTGCTTGTATAAAAGATAACCGTTCGAGAGGTTCTTCCCCAAATTCGGAGCTTGGATAACCAAAAGATGTCAGAGTTTATCATACCCAAAACACCAAATACAGTAAGAATGACACCATCTACTACGCACCAAAGCACGTTTTAAGATGCCAAACAATCCAAAAATGCTCAAATTTGTCATCCGAGACGGGCATATCGTGATCAAGGGTTTAAAATAGCAAAAGCTCCGAATTTGGTGAAGAATCCCTGTTTTTATATTTAAATATCATGAACAATATTATTAAACACATGGGATTTAGACTAGAGATATCCTTTAGGGGGATTATGTAGTGGCTTGACCATTCTTCTGACCTGACAATCATACTCAAATCTCCCAATATCTCGAAAGAGACTGACAGGCAGGGGAGTGTGGAGTATGCCTAGTGGGTATAATGATATGTGTTCATATCATATCATCACCACTACAGCATAGCATTGCTATGCACGATGACATAATTCAAAGGAGGAATTATTATGAGCAATGAAAGTAAGTACATGAGCTCCAAAACAAATATTTTGGATCTTACGTACAAACTTGAAAACTTGTTAACCACATTACACAAGAACAACAGGCGACTAAATCACTCGACAACATCTGTGTAAAAATACGCTGGTGACAAGGTATGTGGGGACTAATCCCCCCACTCCTTGAAAATACGCCGTTTAGGCCAAAATGCTAGAATTTATCTTAGCATTATATTTGGTGACAGTCAGAACAATTTGGTGTGAAAACTAAACTCTCGTGGCCTACCGGATAACACACTGCTGGATTTCAACACTGCATTTCTTTTAAGCACATGCCTGATCTTTCTACATAGTAATCACAATATTCCGAGCAATTTAGAACAACACCAGAAAGTTTCATACCAAATAAGACTTGACAGTTCTTTACCAAATTTGGCACTTTTGCTAATTTAAGCCCATGACCTCGATATGTCCATCTCAGATGATAGATGGAGGTGTTTTAGATTTTTTAACATCATCAAATGGGCTTTGGTACGTAGTATCTGGTCACGCGTACTGTGCTCGGTATCATGGATACGGTAAACCTTTCATCATTTGTCCATTAAAGTGCCAAATTTGGGGAAGGACCATACCATCATTTGGTTTTTATCCTAGCATGTATGAGTATTGTCATGAACGTAAGATTTATCGTGGTAGGCGTAATTTTGGGCTCTGCCATTACGATTGCATTCATAATTGGCTCCCCTATGATTGGTGGCTTTGATGCACTGCGATAGTGTTATTGTAAGTGTGATTCCTGCACGATTATTCATATTCTGCATTTATTTACCATCTCTCATATCACTAAAATTCAACGCATGTTTTCCAGAGAATCATCATCACGTAGCAGATGTGCTACATCATCAAATTCAAGTAGTCGTTTTTTCACAAATGTGAATATTTCACCATGACATCTTTTTGCCTTGTCAACTTCTTCTGGTGTATGTCTTGATAAGAAGATCCGTACCGGGCTTTCAGACTTTACATCTCTAATGAATATAGTCAGTGAAAATTGAATTTAATTCTAATTTAATCAGTTTTTTCGTTTAGCGTGTGATTTTGGTACATCATTTACGGCCAAAAAAAGATAAGCGTTTACTATATGAATTGCTGAATAAAACAATGTGGTGATTTCCCAGTCTTGGTAATCTGGATTTGCTTTGACCAGATACCTATTAGAGTCAATGTTATGCTTGCTCTACACCAGATTAAATCTCAACTATACATACTAACCAGATTTTAAAGTAATCTGCTTTGCCCCCAACAAATGTACCGGCTGAACTTCACTTACATGTAGTAGTAGCAACTGAAATGATGTACGCGCAAAGACATCCTCCATAGCTATCAGTTTCTCTTGTATCAGTTCAAGCGCTTTTACGCGATCATCTAGGTTGTGTATTATAATCATATATAGCGTGCCATCATCTAGAGGAATATAATATAACCCAGTAACAAAATCCATACCCTTGAACATACCACTTGTATAATTCAAAATTTCATCAATTTTTTCATCATGGGGTGTCAAATTAGCTTTGAACTCTAATTCACCTATGAGTGAACCCTGTATGGATATTTTGGTTTCTAAAACACGTATTTTTTTGGCAAGCGTTTTGATACTTGTGCTAAGATCAGATGTACTATGTACAGGCTTGGTGCTTTTTCTCTGAGTTGTATTAGATAATCGTTGTAAGATCTCGGATCGTATCTTATCTACATCATAGCCCAAATGATAGTATTTTTGAAGAGATTTCAATAACTGTTCAATGTCATAGTTTGACTTATTACCCCACTCATAGTTTACATATGGCCGCAACCACCGTACTTGATTTGACTCATCCATACCACATAGTTCATTATCACGCATTTGCTTTCAACCCACCCATTAGTTTTTCAGCCATGCCATTAATTCTATTCAAATATGTATCTAAAAGTAGATTTAGATCTTGAACACCTGTATTCTCAAAGTTAATCAATCCAGAAAATATTACAGCGTCCGTTTTATTCTGGTGTGATGGTTTTTGTGTGTGGAAGTTGTAATACACATCTGCCTGTCTGTCAAGAAAAACCTCTCTAGTTTTAAACTCGGGGTTGATGGATTGTATTTTAGTAGATTCATCTACAAGTGATTGCAGTGTAGGGATTGTTTCTTTCTCAAACATGTTTTCATGATAGTGTGTGTCAGGATTCCTCAAGTTGAGGCCTAATGTAAATTTTGTTGCATCATAACTAATTTCTAACCTCCCAAGAACATATCCAACTATGGCATTAAAGTCAACATTTACCTTTTGAAGATTATTTTTGGCAAACAATTTCTCATGCGATATATTTGTTTTAGATAGATGTACCTCTGACATATTTTCAATTTGTGTGGAAATGATCAGTTCAATCAAGTCTCTATATACCAAGATTTTAAAACCATTTCCAGCAAGTCGCAACGAGGGAATGTGTTTGTCCACATATTGCAGAAAAGTATCAGAAGTAACTATACCTGATATGAATTGACTCCTTTCAATCTGTGCCAATTTGTCGTGTAATGTTTCATGCTTGACACCATTGAAAGATATGGAAACATGCAACGATATAATATCTTGAACGGTAAATTCCATAATTATAATTATACGATTGCCTTTAAATGCATAGTGTTGACTGGTGCGGTTCACTTTACAAACTAGACCGATTCTTCAAACTCGGCGTTTTTGTTAAATTGTGTTATGCCTAGACATATCTACCACAGGTGATAAATTTAAGGTATATTGAGCACATTAGTAGCTTCAAAATGGGTTTTGATTATAGTGGTATCGTAATTCTTACTGTGTTTGGTGTCATGGGTGTGTTTAGTGTCATGGATGTGATAAACCCTTGGCATCTTTTGTTTATTCACGCTCCGAATTTGCAGAAAAATCTTATGATATAGTTTGTATGCCAAAAAATCAAGTTATATGACTAAGCTCTTTTTTAGCACATCTATACAATAGTACAAACCATACCATACAGCAGTGCAGTCTATCACGATGTGTACTAAATCAAATCATTAACATGTCAAATTGAACTTTTTTGCCGCTCTTTCAAATACAGATAATGCTGATTTGATATCATTTCGTGAGAGCCATGCAGTAACTGATATTCTAATTCTTGCCATTCCTTTTGGTACTGTCGGGTATCTTATTGGCTGTGCAAAAATCCCATTCCTATATAGGAATGCTCCCAATTTCATGGCATCACTTTCACCACCTATCATAATTGGAATAATGTGTGTTTTTGATTGTATTGTAATCCCTGCATCAGATAACCCAGATGCTAGTGTCTTTGTATTTTGCGCTAATTTTTTCTGATATCGTTCCCTATTATATCCAAATCGCCGTATAGCATGCTCTACTAGTGTAGATGGTAGTGCTGATGTGTATATGAATGCCTTTGATTTATTTATGCTATAATTAATAACGTTTTTTTCAGATGCCACATATCCACCAAATGAGCCAAGTCCCTTACTCAGACTACTGATATAGACATCAACTTTACTGCAAAGCTTTTCTGGTGTTCCTTTACCATCATGACCAACTGCAAAGTCACCATGTGCATCATCTAAAATTGTAATTGCATCATTTTTGTGTGCAATCTCTGCTATTTCTTGCATCTTTGCATAATCCCCATCCATGCTAAATATTCCCTCTGTAATGATATACTTTTTTTTGTATTTTGGTTTTATTTTAGCTGCTAAATCTTTCATATCATTATGTCCATATATGATAATCTTTGCACCTGAAAGTCTGCATGACTCTATTACACTTGCATGGTTTAACTCATCACTAAGAATCAAATCTCCTTTTCCTGCAAGAGCAGATATTGTACCTAAATTTGCCATATAGCCAGTCGGATATACAAGACATGCCTGTTGTGATTTGTGTCTTGCAAGAATTTTCTCCAAAGTATAATATGATTCATCATTTCCAGATATGAGTCTAGAGCTTGACTGCATCTGTTTTGTAGATATATGGGTGGCAGGCATTCCAAGATAGTCATTTGAGCACAGATTTAGTAATGACTTTTTACCAATTATGATGTGAGAGCCTGTCACACTACTAGGGCGCATCTTTCTGTATAGGTCATATCTTTTTGCCACATCTAACTCAGAATCTACAAAGGAAAATCTATGCTTCAAGGCCAATCTTTTTTATCATTTTTTTATCATCTTTGGGAGTATTACCATCCATGGTGAGATACCCTGATGTTATTATACCATTTGCTCCACTTTGGAGTAATTCCTCACCAGAGTCATCAAGTATAATTTCTCTACCACCAGATATTTTAATTATAGAATGTGGCAAGAAAAATCTTAAAACAGAAAACATGCGAATAATCTCGGTGTTTGGAATTTCTGACTGTAGTTCAAGTGGTGTACCTGGAATAGGCACTAGTAGATTTATTGTAACTTCTTCAGGATGAATTGATATGATATCTAGTGATAATTCCAATCTTTGAGTGCGTGTCTCACCCAATCCAATAATTCCACCGGTGCAAAGCTCTAGACCGGCATTTCTTGCTATATTCAGAGTGTTTATTCTATCTTGGTATGTATGTGTGGTGCAAATTTCAGAAAACTTTGAGCGTGCAGTCTCTAAATTATGATTATATCTTTTCACACCAAGATTTTTCAGTGATTTAGCTTGTTGCTCTGTTAAAAATCCCAGACTGCACTCTATACTAATTCCAACGTTTTGGTTAATCTCTTGTATTATACTGCATACCTTTTCAAAGTCAGACTTTGATGGCTCTCTCCATGCAGCTACAAGACAGTATGACTCTGCACCATTAGAGAATGCTTTTTTTGCCTCTTTGACTATATCTTTTGCCGGTGGAAGCTGCCAAGTATCTATTGCAGTATCAAAAAATGCAGACTGGCCACAAAATGTACAGTCCTCACTACATGCGTTCTTTTTTATATTGTATAATTGTTCCACATCAACTTTATCTCCATTATATCTGCGGGTTATTTCATTTGCCGCACTTGAAAGAAATTTCAGGCTATCATCAGGTATGTTAAAAAGTGTACCTGCATCAGATGTAGTTAATTTACCACCTAAAAGTACCACATCTCTACATTTTTTGATAAACTCCACATCTGAGGATATGATTGATGTCATGGTGTCTTGAATATATTTTCACAATTTAAGACTATTGGATATGATTTACTATATGTGTGCCATTTTAGGTGCATATCATGTACTTTGATACCAACTTGGAATTGTTGCGCCAGAATTTTTAAACATGTCAGTTGTATCAGCATCCATATTTACATCCCACATGTCAAGGCTTGTGCCAGAAAATGATGTGGCATTTTTGAACATGTAAGAAAAGTCATCTACTTGGTCCACATCCCAGCGGTGAATATCAGCATCAAAAGAACTAGCACCTTCAAACATGCGAGACATGTCTGTAGCACTCTTGACACTCCATCCACCAATATCTGCATTAAAAGAGGATGCATTGTAAAACATGCCAGACATATCAACTACTGAATATGTGGGCCATGGTCTAATATTTCCATTAAATGATGTCGCATTTGCAAACATTTGAGACATGTCTGTTACTTTTCCAGTGTACCAGTCAATAAGCTGCTGATTAAAGGATGTGGCACCGGCAAACATGTGTGACATGTCAGTTACATTTGCAACAACCCAATTACCAATATCTTGATTAAATGATGTAGCATTTGCAAACATGCCAGACATATTATTTACAGTAACTGTGTAAAATATGAGCGTTTTGTTAAATGATGTAGCATTTGCAAACATGCCAGACATGTCAGTTACAGCTGATGTATCCCAGCCTATCTCTGGATTGTATGTGTTTTGATCATATTCTGGATTAATACCAATGTGACTGTTAAATGATGTAGCAGCATTAAACATGTTTGACATGTCAGTGACATTTGTGACATTCCATTTGTAGAGTGGTTGATTAAAGGCTCTGGCACCTGAAAACATGCCAGACATGTCAATTGCAGATGATGTATTCCAATTTTGGAGTGGTTGATTAAATGATATAGCACTGTTAAACATGTCTGAAAAATTTGTAACAGAGGAAACATTCCAGTCTTCAAGTGGTTGGTTAAAAGAAAATGCAGACCAGAACATATTATTCATATCATTCACACTAGATACATCCCAAGATGATAAATCCTGATTAAACGATGTAGCATTTGCAAACATTTCAGTCATATTTGTCACATTAGAGACATTCCAGGAATTTAGTGGTTGGTCAAACTCTCTAGCAGAAAAGAAAGTTTGTTCCATACTAGTTACATTTGATACATCCCAGGAATTAATGTCTGCATTAAGTGAGCGCGCATATGTAAACATTCTATCCATATTTTGTACATTTGAAAGATCAGGCATATCTCTTGCAGTAATATTCATGTTAACTGTGCCATAAAATGCACTTTCCATAGTACTCCATTTAACATCCCCCCATTGTTTAATTTCTTGTAGTTGTATTGCACTGGATAGATTTTTTTCAAAATTAATCCCTGGAAAAGTCTTTTCAACTGTTATGGTTTTGGTACCAGGAAACCTGTATGTAAAACTTGCATCCCCTGTATATCTAGCAGCATTACTGTCATCCCAGATTATGCCATACTCTACAGAATCATCAGTAACTGGTATGGTTATGGTCTTGTTTTGGGCACTAGCCTCCCAAATAAGGATAAATGCATCATCAGTATTGACAATTTCATTACATGGTGTTTGATCATCATCAAAGCCACATTCAGTAGCCATTATATCTGAGAATATGATTGGGGTTGAAACTGCTACTACCACTAATGCCAAAAGTGATATTATTTGCAATACTATACCTTTTTCTTTTACAATATAAAAATTTTCATCATGTCAGTTTTTTTCAAAGTCTGCCAAGTGTATTGTTTTGATATAGTCATGTGGTTTTGTGCTAAACAAGAAGGACTTTGAAATATTCATTTTATTGAAAGATTACTGTTTTTCATTTACTAAAAACAAAACTAAATCATTTTGGAAATCATATCAAGATTCTATGTTGATGCTTGAGAGATGTTTCTTTAATGTATGGTTGGTATGCACTCAGGTCCATCTTCTTCCTAGGCACTAAAAAACATGACCTCGTGCAAAATCATGCCTAAAAAAACTGACCTAAGTAGATACTATATCTGTGTTAAAATGTAGAAAAGCCTACTTTTCAATACTGTATTTCATGTTAAAACATTATCCTTGATACCAGCTAGGTATGCTTGCAACAGAATTTTCAAACAT
>JAPOPJ010000306.1 GCA_026712925.1 Nitrososphaerota archaeon | reverse complement strand
CTGTACCATTCTCTGATAGTATGAAACTAAACATTGATGATTTCATTGCAGAGTCTGATAAAGCCGATATCTTATATCTAGACTCGCCAAACAATCCTACTGGATTTCAATTTCCCAAAACATCTTTACAAAGACTGGTAAAATCCTTTGAGGGATTGGTAATAATTGATGAGGCATACGGGCAGTTTGGAAATTATTCCATATCTGGTATGACAAAAAGAATGGAGAATCTCATAGTAGTAAATACACTCTCAAAGTCATTTGGGCTTGCAGGTTTGCGGGTGGGATATTTTATTGCAAACAAAAAGTTTACAGATGTATTTAACAGAGTAATACAGTACCCATATCCACTAAGTAGCATATCAATAGAGGCAGCAATATTGGCACTTGAAAAATCAGAGCAGATGCATGATGCGATAAATGTTATAAAATCTGAGAGACAGCGTATTATAGATACACTTAGTAGATATGATTCCTTTGAGGTATTTGACTCCAAGGCAAATTTTGTCCTCTTTGATGCGCGAGGCATATACCGGCGTGTTTACAAGGCACTATCTGAGCAGGGTATTGCAATAAGGCAGCTTGGAAAGATTGGTAGATGTGAGGGCTGTCTTAGAGTGACTGTTGGGACGCGCGAGATGAACTCTAAATTTTTACTTGCGGTGCGCGATTTATTGAAATGACTCTAAAAGAGACAAGGCAGGGCATATACCTTGATGATGATATACTAGATGATATACTAGATGGTATAACAAAATGTGATGGAATAATATTTGATTGTGATGGTGTTTTAATTGATATTTCAGAGTCATATGACTTTGCAATACGAAACACTGCAAAATATGTCCTTGAAGAATATGGAATAAAGAATCCAATTTTGGTGGATTCTCATATCATTGATGGTTTTAAGAGTACAGGCGGGTTTAATGATGAGGTTGATTTGACATATGGTGTAATACTTGCAATTGTGGCAGCAGATAAACTTGGATACGACCAAAAATCATTCATATCTGAGGTTATATCCAATTTGGATGATACTGGGATAAAATCTGCTGAAAAATACATTGAAAAAATTGCAGATGTACATGATATACGAGAACGGCTCTGCTACCCCGGACCACACGCTGAGAATGTACTATACCGTATATTTGATCAAATGTTTTACGGGGAGCATCTGTACAAAAAAGTTTATGGAATAGAGTCTGAATTTCCCGGACCTGGTTTAATTGAAAATGACAAACTGATAATTAATGACATATTACTTGATGCATTGCATGAGCGATTCTCAAATGTAGGAATAGTTACCGGTCGTGGTATGGTTTCTGCAAGGCACTCACTTGGGAAACTATTAGATAGATTTGACTTGAAAAACTCTGCATTTCTTGAGGATGAGCCAAGAAATCTTGCAAAGCCAAATCCTGAATCACTAGTTTGTGCAGTACGTGGGATGAACTCAAAGTGTTGCATGTATGTAGGTGATTCCATCGAAGATTACATCATGGCGCAAAAATCCACCGAGTTGGGTAGTGATATAATATTTTGTGGCATTACAGGTACAAGCAGAAATCCTAAAGAAAAGCTTGCACTCTTTGAGAGAAATGGTGTAAAGATAATACTAGACTCGATTAAACTACTCCCAGAAATATTATGACATGATGTATTGACATGATGTATTGACATGATGTATTGACATGATGTATTGGCATGATATAATGACATGATATATTGACATGATGTATTAAATTAGCAAAAGCACAGAGTTTGGTCAAGAACCATAACCCTGCTTATTATATCTTTATTCAATCCAAATTGAAATAACCCATAAAAATCAAACTTGGCAAAACTAGGTAATGACTAGAACAACAATACTATTGGGTATTATGGTAGCATTTGCAATATGTGTAACTGCACCAGCATATGCAAATCATGGCACAGGTAGCGGGTCTTGGTTAGATGGAAGCGTCACGTACCACTGCATGGATACGCTAGATGATTTGAGCACAACTTCAAACGTCTACCCGTGTAGTGACATTGCCGAAGCGGTAAAAGCATGGAATGATGTAGATTCCTCGTTTGAATTAAGCAAAGTTCAAAGTAATGGTGAATCGATGTACGGTGCAAAGAACCTGGCATCGCAGATCAGGGGAATCAACTCAAACACGGTTTCAAACTCAGGCGGTGCGACAATGACATATGCAGACATATCCTTCAACACGGATCATATGTGGGCCGATAGGGTTGGCAATGATTGGTGGAAAGTTTGGCTTTGCTACGACTTTATAAGCGTGGCAACGCACGAATCAGGGCACACGATAAGACTGACACATGATTCAGCTTCAACGTTGATGAAAAGCTCACACAGTTGCGGCGAGGTTTACCGTACACTGTCAAATCATGATGAGGCCGCCGTGGAGGCAAAATACCCATGACTTTCAAAAAGATAGCTATTCCATTGCTGATTGTTGCTGTTTTGATGACTGTAGTTTTGCTGTTTGTCAATTCGGATGCAGGGTTGCAGGTAAATGAGAAGATTGTTACGACTATAAGCCTTGATGAGAATATGTTGGATTTTGCCATGTTGACAGAGGGTAGCGACTTGATAATTGAGGGGTTTATTTTACGTTCGTACGTATTTACAAAACCCCTACACGACAACCAGACATTCCCTGACATATACACGAAATATGAGGTTATGGTTACAAAAGTTTTGAAAGGCGAAACTGAGCAGAACACAATTACAATTGTAACCCACGGAGGTCAATTCAATGACAGGATTTCTGTAACGGATGCAGTACCAATCAAGAATAAAGATATGGTAATTCTGTTTCTAGAAAAGAATGGCACCCACTATACTGATGCAGAAGAATATAATCCGATTGCACCGATACAAGGCGTGTTCCTTGTAAAAGATGACATTGTAAAATCTGGAGCGTACAGTGATATCAGTAAGTCAGATCTTATAGTTGCAATAGATACGGCCAAACGAAACTAACCACATTCTTTTTTATATCGCATCTGAAAAATATCTTGAAAAAATATTTTATCTAGATTCCACGATGTCATGCCGCCATATTCCAAGATGTGAATAATTTAAATTGGCACGATTTTACACAGCAGGGAAAACCGCCGACGGCAGGCTTAAAATGTATAATCAAGATGATTCAACCTCACGATCTGCACACGTTCAGTTCTTTTTACACATGTAGATTTTATTTATTATTACTCCGACTGCCACTATTGCTAAACTAATCAGCAAGGCACTTGGTAAGTCCAAAATGACATCAGAATTTGAGTCCACACCATAATCTGTCTGGATATTTAATACATGTAATGCGAGCGGCATTAGACCTGCAATGCCGATTGCCATGAATTTCACACTGCCGCGAAGAATTTGTTTCAAGAATCTGGCTTTGTCATTATTTTGAGTTCCGGGTAGCACGAGCAAACCCTTTGTAATTTTGAAATGCCTGCGCTCTACACCCTTTCTGATAATTTTCTTATTGGTGATCTCTAGCAGGCCTATTGATTCCATCTTGCGCAGGTGGTGATAACCAAGTTGGGGCGAAGTTCAAGTTCCCTTGCGATTTCATTGGTGTACATAGCTCGATT
>JAPOPJ010000223.1 GCA_026712925.1 Nitrososphaerota archaeon | reverse complement strand
CATAACTCTTTTCCTATTTTCATATCCCGCATTATTTTTAGGAAGACTCCACTTTGCCCCCTCACCATCTATCGAATCTTTAATCACGACGTGTTTGAATGCTGATCCATCATCGAGATAACGTGGCATGACATTGTGATTTCTACCTTTATCACCTTTGGGTAGTGTAGCATGACTAAGCTGACCCTTATCATATTCTCGTCTAGCACTAACATTTGCTCTAGCATTACTATTACTGGCACGAGTTCTACCACGTTGCCCAATAGTTCCCATACTGCCGGGCATACCATGAGATTCTCGACTAGGATTTGTAGCATCTTTCCTCACATTAGACTTTATTAATTCTTGATGCCTCTCTGGTATTTCGTCCCAATATGCTGATGTATTCGGCACGTTAATTCCAGACTTCATAGCCAATTCCAATCTATCAGATTTTTCTAATCTATCCCAACTGGTAACTTTGCCATTAATTAGCAACGCATCAGATTTCTTAATAATATTTCTCATATCGCATTTGATAACCTCATCTCCAATATTCACATCTGCATACTGTAAAGACATACCAACTATCCTACCCTCACCATGCATAGTTAGTACTTCATCTCCAGCCTTAAATATGTCAACAAACTCTTGACTCATGCCTAATATTCCAAACGCTAGTATTAGTATTTAACGCTTTCTGGGAATATTGTCACTACGATTTTAGGGTATATAGTCACAGTCTTGAATTTTGCATCATATTCCGCTAAATCTGAGACTCCTATCCTACTCAAATATGTGCCTCCCTCACGCTGGCGCAAATTCATTAATCTACCTAGTTTTCGTCTCACAGGCTTGGGTAAATCGTAAAATTTACTAGTCTTCAAACTCCTTGGCTCTCCAATCCAGATTAAGTATCTACGCCTACCCCAAGTATCTAGCCTATTCCACCAAAAATCTACTACGTCTCTACGTTTTTCTATCAATTAAACATCTGATCCATGTGCATGGGAGTGCCTTTATCATCTCGAATTAGCTCAAACTCTTCATCTGCTACCACGGCCATACAAGCTAATGCTAGACTATCTGGATAATCATCATGGTCTTCCGTCTGTGGCTTTAAGTGATTTTGGGTATATTCCTTTTTCATATACCCAAGCTGTCGCATCAATTTATCATTAGGGCCTATCTTGATATTGGCTTTCTCAAATAATGAGACTAAGTTAACATATAGTTTTGCTTTCTTTTGCAATGTGAATACTACTTCAACTACTGGCAAACCCACTTCTTGAGATATATCAAATGCTCCTGCCCCTAGCGCTGTACTATCATAAAATATTCTATCAATGCCTCCAAGTTTACTATGCATATCATACACTCGCTCTACTTCTCTAGCAGTTTCTGGTATTGTTGATCGTTTAAGACTCTTACAATATTCCACATATACCCTATCTTTAGAATCGACTGCTATCACAGTAATCACAGTTTCGTCTTTACCACGTCTAGCCACATCTACACCCATATACAGCCTATACTTTCTTGGCCGGGTATAATCTCCGTACGCTTTCTCTAAGTGCTCTCTAGCAAATAGCATATCTCCACCTGATACGAAATTGCCAATTACCTCCGTTTCCCATTCATCATGTGTCAAAGTTTTTAATTCATCTAAGTAGTCTTGATCATTTGCAACATCGGGGTTATCCGTACTTGGCACATAGTATTGCGTCCATTTGCCATTAAGGTTATCATATCCGTTTTCTCTACACCTAGCATTTCCAGCTTTAGCTGCCACACATTTCTCATAGAAATATCCAGCATCTCCGTAAGGTGTACTAGTTAACATGATATGAGTTTTAGTAGCAACCCCTGAGGGTATTGTGGCAATGATAGCTTTACGTGGTATAAACGCTATCTCGTCCATTGCCAATGCATTGGGTTCATAACCTCTGCCTGATTGCCCTGTGGTGCCGATAGGTCTCGTTATTATTCTAGCATACCCTCTACCATCAGCATACTTGATATGTATCTCGTCCTCGTTATCTTTGAGTATTCTAGGTGCTAAAAATGGTGAACCTTTAATGAGACTTTTAACATGTCCCATGATTGGATCAGTTTGTTGTTGTGACGGAGCTATCACAATAATATCTGCACGCTGCTCAGCTTTAGTCAATATGTAATTGCCAAAATATGCCAAATGTACTAGCTTGATTGCAGTCGAAATAGATTTGCCTGACTTTCTACCGCCACGATATATGAGAAATCTATGTAAATCGTTGATATATTGAATATTGTGACTATATACTGGAATTTGTAGCATTTTCTCAGCAAAAAATACAGGACTTTTTATAGAATTTGCATATAAATATCGAAGCTTATCACTATCTTGTAATACTTCTTGAGTTACTGTCATCTAGCCCACCTTACCGATAGTGAGTGAATCCAGTATTTTCTTAATCTCATTGGAATTATCGTACTGTGTTTCTTTAGTCACTTTGATAGATGCTGTGCCTAACTCTGACTGTAACTTGATATATTTTGCCAATACGTTAGCCTGTGTCAATGTTTGCTTATCTAGAGGATCATCACTCATCATAGCCATTTGCTCAGCAAACACTACCCGCTCCGTCAATATCTGTATCATATCATTGGTAATTGATCTAAGGGTATCTGGATCCCTAGTATCGTATTTATCTATGATACTTCGTAAATCGCTTCGTATATTGCACGCACTATCTGGCTTATACGAACCACATCTACCTGAACCTCCAGCAGTTTTGCCCCTATGCTGACAAATGTTACACAATAATGGCACACTGGCATACTTGCCATGCCTCATAGCATTATACACACTAGTGTATTTCCTGCCATCAACTTTCACTTCTACCGCATCTGGCTCTTTAGACTTGGCAACCTCTACCAGATTTGGTATTTCCTCCATATAGGTACGAATACCTAATAGTTGATATAATTAACTGATTATTTGATAGCCTTTAACATTTCATCTTCATATAGCCGATAATCGGATTTTCCAAACTCATTGTCACTGACTGAGCTTGTTATAACTTCAATATCACTACCAGCGATTGGTATGCTCTCTGCAACTACCATGGCCCACACAGCATCTAGATTATCACGTATAGCATTTGCTAACTTATCGGTATATACGCCTTGTTCAATAGGGCCTGACAAATCTGTCGCTACTCCAGATAAATCCTTTGGGTGTAACGTTTTGCCATTTGGCACATACCCAATATTCACTTTAACGCTTTGAGGCAATAGATTATCAGTTCTGAGTAAAACTACTTTGACATCTTTCAATATAACTAATTGATCACGATTAGATTCCACAGCAGCTCTAAAATTAGATGAACTGTAAATTGGAACAATGGCTTTTTTCAACCAATTTATGTGATTATTGTACATAGCCTTTGAATCAGCCTCAGTATATCCATTTTGCATCAATAATTTAATTATCTCTTCCACATAAGCAGTTGTATCTGCTATCTCATAAACCTATTGACTGGCATACCAATGATCATATATACAATCATAACACACTACTAGCCCATTCTCAGCACATACTAATTCTTCCTCTAATTGCGGTACTTGGCATACCGCACATGCGTCATCATCCTCAACTTTCTTATCCTGAATCAGTGTCAAACCATGCACATTAGTTTTACTATAATGTGTCATAATTTCGCCATCTTCAGCGTCGACTTCACCCTCTCTAGTATTGTGTGTCATTTGATCATCTGCCTAAATGATACTATCAAATATCCATCACTAGTCCCACGAATATCACTAACATAATATCCTTCACTCCTCAATGCCAATAAATCGTCTGTTAGAAAATAATCCTGTGTTTCAATATCCACTTCCTCAAATATGCCATCGTGGTCAAAAAACTCAGATATTTCCATGATTGGTGACTCAAACTTGTAGCCAAACATTCTAAAATTCTTTTGCACAATTTTATTATTCCATATACATTCCTTACAAACTAACAGAGGTTCAACTACCAATAATGAACTCATCATACGTATTAATTCCGTCTCTGTATTACAACCATCACAAATTCCGTCCATTATCTATTTAACCCCCACTTTGTAAAATAGTCTAACACT
>JAPOPJ010000305.1 GCA_026712925.1 Nitrososphaerota archaeon | reverse complement strand
TTGACAGACTAGATGTAAAGAATTTTGTTGATGAGTGCTTTGAATGGTTTGAGCAACGACAAAATGAAGAGCCAGCACCAGACTATGATACAGAGTATATGGATGAGAGACGTATATGGAATGGAATCATATCTGATATTACAAATACAGGTCATGAAGATATGACTCTGAGTGTACTATTACAGCAAATTGAACTTAGTACTAAAGAATCACCTGCACCAAAAGATTCCATACCATGCTATACAATATTTGTATCCAAGGGAATGGAGTTTCATCATGTCTATCTAATCAGACTTACTGAGGGGGATTTGCCAGACTGGAGGGCAATCAAGAACGGGGATCATAATCATGAGATGTATGAGGAGAGGCGCATCTGCTTTGTAGCTATTACTAGGGCGCAAAAGAGTCTGACACTGACATACCCACAAAACGTATCAGGTTCTACAAAAGAATCATCTAGATTTTTAGCTGAAATGGGTGCAGTAGCATATCCTTAGGAAGACTCTAGATTGGTGTCTTGATGAGATTATTTCTTGATTATGTACAATTCTATGTTGACCATGTTCTTTATCATGATGTGTAGCACATCTTGACAGCTTTAAGGTGTATGGGTGCGATCGTTCCTATTCTAGCTGGGTCATCGCCAACTTTGACAGCACATACACCATTCATCCAAGTATTACTGTGGTTATGAATAAACATGATTACATAAGGTCTAGTGTACCTAGTCTGTACCGTGTTCAGAAAAGCCAAACTGTACAAGGTGCATCTGAACAGACTACAAACAATCCACCTGCCACAATTTTAGATATGTGATGCTTACTAGGCATCTTCAACTACCCATTTTTCTAAAGACATCCTCTAAAGACATCCTCTAAGTAGCACAAAATACTTGAATGATTTTCAGATTATAACTTTGAGAGGTTCCCATTTCTTGTATCTGTTAACGTTCCATGATAGATTGTGCACGAAAAGAGAAGAATGCATGTTAGTTTTGCGTTTGCAGGAGTATGAATGTGAATAGATACCATTCCTTCATAGGATATATGATGTCAGCAGAGTTTGCATAGTGTTAGTTGGTACATAAATAATAGAAGTTGTATAGAAAATCATGCAAAAAAGTCTAATATTTTGTGGGATTCACTCTAGGACCAGACAGAAGGGATGTACAATATCATGTTTTTAAAGCAAATTGACATATCTGGATTCCGGGAAATACAACAGCTGAGTCTACAACTAGACCAAACTACTGTTCTTATAGGTGAGAACAATATGGGTAAGTCAACTATTCTAGAGGCACTTCAGTTGGCATTGGATTCTACTGCCACACGCAACAAGATCAAATTTACAGAACGTGATCATTATTTACCCAAAAATGCAAAGCATGCAAACGATGGCGATCTAATCAAGATAGTCTTACACTTTGTAGAACAAGATGACAAATGGTCTGATGATATAGCACTACCGATGGGTAACGTCATTCAACCTGATGACAATAAAAAACAAAATATAATATTCTGTGTTGAGAGCAAATACAATGCATCTACCAATGAGACCACACCAGAGTGGAGTTTTTTGGGACTCGATATGAAAAAACTATCTATGCCCATACTCCCATACAAAAACTCATTACAAAAACTAGTGCCCATCTTCCCACTAAAAACCATACGTGATGCAAAACAAGAGTTTCAATACAACTCTCCTCTCTGGGGTTCGTTTGTACGTTCTACTACAATGTCTTCTAACACAAGACAACAACTGGAAGATAAGATAGATGAACTCAACCAGAATATTATTGATGCGCATGGTTCCTTTAATGTAGTCAAGAAGTATCTTGAGGAGATTTCCAAACTAGTCATGCTGGCTAATTCTGATATAGTAACCATTGAGGCTTTGTCAGGGAGCGTACATGACATTCTATCTAGGACGCGGATGTACATGACATCAGTAACTGGTGCAAACATTCCAATCGAACAGCATGGAGAAGGCACGCGCAGCTTGACAATAATCTGCTTATTCATAGCATTCCTGAATAGTAATTTGTACAAAGAATACTCCAATACGGCAACTCCAATCCTTACTATTGAAGAACCAGAAGCCCACCTTCATCCATCTGCGGCTCATTCTGTCATTGGCCTACTTGATAATCCTGTAGGTCAGAACATAATTGCTACTCATTCTGGAGATCTAGTCTCTAATGTTAAACTGTCTTCTCTGAGGCACCTTGCTAGAAGAAATGGCAAGATTCTCATACATCAAATAGACCAGACCAAATTTACGTCAAAAGATTTGTGCACCCTAGAGCATCATATCAAAACCACACGTGGAAACATACTCTTTGCGCGTTGCTGGTTATTTGTAGAGGGAAAGGTAGATCGCATGGCTATTGAACAATGTGCCGATGCCTGTGGGATAAATCTGATACAACATGGGGTTTATTGTATAGAATATGTTCACATAAGTAACCCGCAGATATTGATAAGATTTGCCAAGCAATTGGGAATCGAATATCTCATTGTGGCAGACGGTGATGATGCAGGCACTTCATACATCAAAAAGGCAAAAAAAGAGATTGATAACAAAGATGCAGAATCACACATCTATAAATTGGATAACACACTTGATGTCTTGTTCTGCCTTGAGGGATATGGCCATCATTACCAAAATACATCTGCTGAATCATCAGATCACAATACTAAAGATGTAAATTATTGGAAGGATTTGATATACAAAATGAACTCGCGTAACAAGACACCTGCGGCAATCGCTTCCATAGAAGAAATGTATTCTGCAGGTAAGGAACACTTTCCAAAACAAATACACCACATCATTGAGAAATCAATACAGTTGGCCAAGGGGGAATAATGATGGATACATCTATGTTTAATGCAAATCAACTCAAGGCAGTTTCTTGGGGTGATGGTCCACTATTAGTCCATGCAGGTTCAGGCTCTGGTAAAACCAAGGTACTCAGTCATAGAATAGCTCGACTCATAGAAGAGTCTCCCGGGGAGTACTTTAGAGTTTTGTGCCTGACATTTACCAACAAGGCAACTACTGAGTTGCAAGAGCACATCGACGCTTTGGTTCCAAACATAGACGAGCGAATCAACATTACCACATTTCATTCGTTTAGTACTGCCAACTTGCGTCAGCATAGTAGTCATTTGGGTCTTAGTTCTGACTTTACAATACTGTCCCAAGAAGATTGTAGACTCGTTTTGGATGAAGCAATTGCAAAGGCAGGAATGACTCATGTGGGAGAATATGATCGCAGGAAACTATTATCTATTGTGACAAAACTGACAGAACAAAACATTCCAGTTGATACGGCACCAGAGTCATTACGCATGATATACCCTGATAATGCTCAACAGATAGGAAAGATTTACCAATACTATCGCAAGGTTTTGATAAAAAATAACGAACTGGACTTTGGAAGATTAGTGGCAGAAGCCATAGGATTACTCACTAAAGCACCTATAGCGAATTTAGTCAGGCGCATATACCCATATATCTGTGTAGATGAGTTCCAAAATATTAATTCTGCACAGTACCAACTCTTGTGCAGTGTGGTAGATCCAGATACAAGGAATCTCTTTGCAGTGGCAGACGTTGATCCGAGAATTTATGGGTGGAATGGTGCCAGCCAAGATAGAGTCAGGCAACTCAAAGAGCATTTTGATATGAACATCCTTAATCTTCCAGAGAATTATCGCTGTCCATCTAGTGTGGTAAATATGGCAAACAAACTAATCGCAAATAATCCCCGTCATGATGTGGTGGGATCAATTCCAAGCAAGTCAGAGGAATTTGATAAATCCATCAGGGTTATGGAGTTTGATATGATTGAAGATGAGGCAGCTTGGGTTGCAAAAGATATTGCTATGCGCCCTGCAGAGTTTAGGCAAAACTGTGTCATACTTGCTAGAACTCGTAGTGCTCTAAAGTATGTCATTGATGCGTTAGAGAAAAATGACCTTTATGGACATCTGTCTGGCAGTAAGAATAAATTTGTTAATGATAGAATGGCGTGGCTTTATACAGTTATGAGATTAGCCAATACAAGTCAAGATGATATGCTATTACGGCAAATCTGCAAACTATTCCATATTCTGGAGGGTGTGGATTTAATTCCAGATAAAATAATATCCGATGCCACTATAAATGATGGAAATTATTTACATGCATGGTACCGGGCAGCTATACAAAAAGAATTAAACCCCATCACTACATCCTTCTTAAAATCAGCCATGCCCAAACTAATTGATAGACTAGATGTAAAGAACTTTGTTGATGAATGCTTTGAATGGTTTGAGCAACGACAAAATGAAGAGCCAGCACCAGACTATGATACAGAGTACATGAATGAGAAAAATATCTGGAATGGAATCATATCTGATGTAAATACAGGTCATGAAGATATGACTCTGAGTGTACTATTACAGCAAATTGAACTTTACACCAAAGAATCACCTGCACCAAAAGATTCC
>JAPOPJ010000303.1 GCA_026712925.1 Nitrososphaerota archaeon | reverse complement strand
CCGGTTTGAATAGTGCCATATAATATTGCAAGAAAAATTATCATCTTTTTGAATTGTACTATCATACAGATATGATGGAATGTTTTCTATTTAGGATGTGGGCAGTAAAAATTCAAAATTTTGATGATTTCAATACAATCCTGACTGGTGCAAATCTCAGATGATATATCTGTGTATGCCTATTTTGTAAATATGATTGATTTTATCATGAAATAATACCAGAAACTTGCCAAATACACAAATTCCAGTCCCATCTAGACAAATACCCAAGTAACAAACATGATGTTTAAATCGGATAGAATCTAACCCCAATTACTTGCAATCTCATAATTCATATCTCAACTCATATCTAAAGTTATCATACTCATTATCATATATCCAGTCAAATACAAGACATGAATGTATCTCAATATTATGTAATGCAGGTATATTGCCAAGAGATTTTACACCACATCATTTTACAACCAAGAAATATGTTTTATGGGGATGCTAAAAGCGTATGACTAAAGATGATGAATTTGATCAAGTTGATGAATATGGGACATCAGAAGATGATGAGAACATGCCGACATGTTCAAAGGCAAACATTCTATACAATATGCACAGATATGAGGATGCAATAGTCATATTTGATCAAGTGATAAAGTTAAACCCCATGATTATAGATGCATATGTTGGCAAAAGTAATTCACAACTTCAACTTGGCATGAGTACAGATGCAAAGGCAAGTCTTGAGGAAGCATTAAAACTAGAACCAGATGATGCCTCTGCCAACGCTAATATGGGTACTGTTCTGCTTTCCATGAGTGAATTTGATGAGGCTCTAAAGTATTTTGAGCGCGGTGTAGAATTGAATCCATTTTCCTATCATGCACATATTGGTAGAGCCGATGCACTATTCATGATGAAAAGATATGACATGGCCCTAAAATATTATGACATGGCAGAAAAATTAAATGATACAATGCCTGATGCGTATATTGGTAAAGGCGATATTTGCAAGATTTTTCAGCAATATCATGAGGCCATCAAACATTACACTAAAGTCATATCCATTGATCCACATGTAGCAGAAGGATATACCGGTCTTGCTGATGTCATGTTGCGTATAGATAAACTTCCAGATGCAGTAAAGAACTATGACTTTGCAATACGAGAAGAGCCAGAAAACATCTATGCACATACTGGTAAAGCTACTGCCCTAATGATGATGGGCGAATTTGAAAAATCTTTGATTAGCATTAATAAGGCCATAGCCTTGGATCCCAATATGGCTAACACTCAAACTGACAAGGGAAATATTCTGGTATGCCTTGATAGATATGAAGAAGCATTGGTGTACTTTGACACTTCAATATCGCTTAATTCAAAAAACCCTTTGGCATATGTTGGCAAAGCCGCTGCATTAATTGATCTAAAAAGGTTTGATGATGCTTCAAAATGCATCGATATTGCTCTAGAGTTGGATACAAATTGCAATGAAGCACGCATGCTTGATGTACATCTTCGAAAAAAAAGCAGAGAGTAAGAAAACCATGCCTGCATAAAACAGAAAACATATTCACATATAATTTACCACACATCTGATTGTTTGTACTGTTGTGATGTGGTATATCTGATGCATGCATATCTGATGTATGCATATTTGGTGTGTGGTATGGTAAAATGGTTGTTATAGATTGATTGTGATTGAATAATTGTGATAAACATTTGCAAGGTGTAAATATAACCTGGTAAAATTTGTTACTTTGATATGTTTCATGCAAAATAACAAGTGTTACTATATGTAATCGCATATTCATAATGTGATGTTGTATAATGGCTGTGATTTTATTTCTGAAATTAGAATACAGTATGTCAGATTAAAGTAAGTGTATGATGTGTGGATATGCAAGAAAATTATACCATATCATGCTAGATAAAAACATAGATGAAATTGCAGTTAATTTCATGTCGTTATTTTATGACATGTTATCATTTGTAGCATTATCATACAAATTACCATCATACAAATTACCATCACACAAGACACCATTATACAAATCATCACCATTCAAAACATTCCAATTCATGATACATCATATTTGACATTTTACATCTCTCCTTAATACTGCACATTAGTCTTTACAGCATGCGGCCCATGGGCACGGGAATATTTTTTGAGGTCGTTGAAGCTGTCATTATTGTTATAGCAATAATCATGGCAAATCTAGCCATCATAGGTATTGCCAACATAATTGCAGATACCATGGAGGCTAGAATGATACAGCAGATGGTAACACTGCCTAACTTTGGGCATACACATGAAATATGGGGTAAAGGCAATGCCATGTTTGATGTTTATTCTAATTTGCGCTGGGCAGCAACAATACTCTTGACTACATGTGCTATATCACTAGTGCTGGCAGGCCGCATCACTACAAACCCTGCATTAGGTAAAATGGCGGCAAACTGCATCATCATTATACTGGTTTTAACATTCTTTCCATATCTGTGGGATATGGGTACTAGCATGATGAGTGATATGTCCCTGTTTGTACTAAACCAAGACTATTCCTTTGACTCAAAAAGCCCGTGCCGTGATACACTTGGAAATGATGAAATCATTGCAAAATACGAACATACCCCGTACATAAAAGAGTCACAAAAGCAAAAGCCTGAAAGTAGCATTATGGATGTTTGTATGCCAGAGATGAAGGCTAGATATATCATATCTCAAATATTAGATGATCAAGAGTATGACCTAGGAATTTCAGACCCACTTGGTGCATTTTTTCACAGTCTTGCACACTCTATTAGTAGTATGACTGCTACTGTATTTCTTGGCTTTCTCAAGGGATTTGCCGTGATAGGAATTGCCTTGACTGCCATGCTGTTAGCAGTTTTAGCAGACATGATGACTGGTATGGTTATAGTGGCGCTCCCGATACTCCTAACAATTAGGATGT
>JAPOPJ010000302.1 GCA_026712925.1 Nitrososphaerota archaeon | reverse complement strand
TGCTGATCTAAATATTGGCTGTCTTTGATTATATCCTTGAAACAATCCAAGATTGCCCAGTACCTACAGAATGGATTTTGATATGTTAGAATGTCTAATCATCTTGATACTATTGAGAATGCTGAGAATTTATCAAAAGCCTCGAATTTGTGGAAGAAATTGGGAAACAAACGAAAATATCGTTAGAGTTTTCTTGTGAAATTTAAAATAATTCTGGATGAATTTTGGGTTTTTCCGGGAATTTATACTTGATAAAAGAGTTTATTGCGGTTTAAATGGTATCCCAATACCCATCTTCCTTATTATCCCAGATTCTACTCATGAGGTCAGCTGTTGTTTTAGGCTGAGATATAGAGTATTGTTTCAATCTATCTTTATACTCTTTAATTTGTAATGATAATTCTTTGTTTTGTTAGTTTTTGTACAAGAATTTGATTGTAAAGTAACTTGGCATCTAAGGAATCATTGTCTGGCATTTTGAGATTCTCTGGGTCTGCAAAATATTCCATAGTCTATTGTCAATTAATTTCTTTATAATCTTTCATTCTCATGCTTTATTACTGTACAAAACCACTATCAGAGTGCAGATTCCAATATGAGTGGTGCTTGATTATAAAGCATATCTAGAATATTATGATGGTACTATTGCGGGATATGGTAAAGATTACTTGTAATTTTGTTGAATAACTCAATTTTCAGGCACAGAAATCTCTATAAAGTCTCAGGCATGGTTATGTAACAAATTTATGTTTGGGTGCATGAATACGAACAGTCTGCATTAGGCGTACTTTAGATTATTTTAGGCTATATCAAGTACGTTCCACGTTAAACAGTATCAAAAGAATCCAATAGAACATGTAAAAATGATATACTACATCCCAGATAGTAAGACCTTGGACCTGCGGGAGGTATAGTTCTGCAATAGATGTGTGGATTTTGATTGATTCTAGTACGAATTGCATCTTTTCTGGTATAATTGCTCATTATCCTAGTGTATGTCTTTGATGACTTGGGTGTATGGTGTGATCATTCCTATTCTGGTGTGATTCTCGCCACCATGATGCCACAGTATTTCATAGACCTGGGGTGGGCATCGATAATATTTTCATGTGTTGATGTATGACTCAATATACTGTATCTCTTGTGGTTTTTTGTATGAGCATGAAGAATCCAAGTTGCACTTGTAGATCTGTTTTGATTTTTCAAGATAAAAATCTGTAATTATCACTACCGGCAGGTTAACTGAATCATAACATAAAGTCTTATAGGCCTACAATACAACGTGTACATGTCAAACAATCCAAAAACATGCAAGTACAGTTATAATTATAGCGATATTAAAACAAAAGAATACAAAGATTACCAATGCGATAGAGATACAATTCTAGATAGTACTTTTTGTGCATTTCATCATTCATCATATCATGAAACAGATCCTGCTAATGTGAGAAAGTTGTTTTTAGACGAGCTAACTTCTAATACAAATTCTAAATTTTTCATAGGGTGCAATTTACCAAGTGTTAAAATATCAAAAATAACGCCATCACCTTCGATATATTTTGTAAATACAAAGTTTCATGGGGATGTACATTTTTTAGATATAGTCTTTAATTCAGTAGATTTTACCAAATGTGATATTCAAGGTAGATTGGAATTTACAAATGTAAACGTCGATGTAAATTTAGTCTTTAAGTATGTTCGTGACGATGATTCAAATTTAGTGACAACATTCAAACGGTGTAATTTTAAGAATGTTGAATTTATCTCTACAAAATTTAAATTTATAAAATTTTTAGAGTGTGGTTTCTCCCATGCAAATTTTAGATATACAAAGTTTGACACAATGATTGTAGATGAGTGCAGCTTTGCTGAGAAAACAGATTTTGGAGGTGCAGCTATTATGAAACATGGAGAATTTCAATCTACAGTATTTCATAACGCAGTAAAATTTCATCATGCCGAACTTTCTGGAATTACTGTTTTTAAAGATGTGGACTTTAAAGAACAAAAATTAGTTAGGTTTGGAGGAGATTTGTCAAAGATATCATTTTTGAGAACTGATATAACACGCATTATGTTTGATGAAAATACTGTTTGGGGAAAAGATGATCGTTATCTCATTTATGGTGCTCAAAAATTAGAAAAAAACCCATCTGAGGAAAAATTATCCCCAGTACTAACTACATATAGAAACTTGAGAGAAAATTATGAATTTCGTTTAATGTATGATGAAGCAGGGCAATTTTTTATTAAAGAGATGGATTTAAAGAAGAAATACTGTTTGGACCAAAACAATGAAACCAAGCCGAGAAAATTTCGAGGATATTTTTCATTAATTTACTATTATAATGTTCTATGTCAATATGGTGAAAGTTTTAACCGAGTCGTGTTGTGGGCTGTGGCAATATTTTCAGCATCCGTGATATATTTTGCTTGCTATCCTGATGTGGTTGAATTGTATACAGCAAAACCATTAGGGGATATCAACTATTCAGAAGAATTAAAAAATAATTTAGCGTTCAGGCTTCAAGTAAGTATGGAACGAACACTAGCCTCGTTTTTTCAAGCAGACAAAAACCATCTGGCTGATTATATAGTAAGATTGTCATCTTTAACAGTCTTGGGAGCGTTATTTGTAGTTCTACGACGTAAACTAGAGAGAAAATTTAGACACTAAAATTG
>JAPOPJ010000229.1 GCA_026712925.1 Nitrososphaerota archaeon | reverse complement strand
CTACAAAGTACAAGTGCTCCTCGATCATGACCATCTAGTCCAAGCTTTGCAACCAGTATCTTGATGCTTCGTGATGTAGCCTTTTGCTTCATGATGTATGTTAGTTATGTGTAGTTTTAAAGTGTTAACATACACAAATTTGTAATGCCGCCTCAGGTCACCAAATTTCCCCACCCATATAGCAGAAAATCCAAATTCCCACATATATGGCCTAGATCCTCATTCATCTGCACATTTAGTATATCACATGATATGTTTGAGTCCATCACAAAAGCACACACCAAAGAAATGACTAGGACAAACCCATTCTAAGATACGACATAATATAGTAAACTAAAATTACAGAACCACAATGTATCTCTAGTATCACAAACCTTTCATCATACGTCTTGGCAAGCCATACACCAAAATGACATCATGGAAATGATTCTAGCATTTCAGCATAGCTTGCAAATCTGTGATTTTTTGGCACCACCATTACATCGCAATACTTTGTAGATGTCTTTCCTGTTGCCCCGTTCAGTCCGAGTGGGCATTTAACCAACCCCGCAGAGTCTGCTTGATATAGTACATCATCACTAGGGCTGTAATAATTTGTAATCTTTTTTGCAATAGTGTGATCAAATATCTTGCGATATGTTATACATGATGGGACATCACATGTTATAGATGCACCAAAAAAATGCACACTCTCTATTATTCCACGATTTTGTTGTTTCTTTGAGAGTTGTTCCACTGCACTCAGAATTACTTGTGAGCCTAATGAGTGTCCCATTAATCGTATCTTAGTATCAGGACTATTCCCCTTGAACTCCTCTACAAATAAAGCAAGATTCCGTCCGTTTTTTATGGCAATCTTTTTTCCCACTGCAAGTGCATGTTTTGCATGTTTGATTAAATGTGCGCCGGTTGTGTTAGAATCATAACTAAACCCCACTAGTGGGTAATGATACCCAAGTAATCTCAAACGCCTTTGGGAAATTACAACCTTTTCTACTGCCCCTTGACTATCATTTCTCAAACCATGTATCATTATGGTAAATTCAGCAGAGCCTGCAAGTCGATTAAATGCTCTTTTTGGGTACAGATAAAATTTATTCCTCTTGAGTGTTCTACCTGTGTGTAAATCATAGTACCCCCGGGTGGATATTCTAGGAATGATTTTCTTCATCATATATGCACGCCTAATCTGCTTTTGTGCCTTTCAATATCTGCTGATTCCACCCTAGAAAACAATGGTGAGACATTTCCCAACATGTGACCCGGCTCTACACCAAGTTCTAGTAGATCATTCCACCTACATTTAGCCACACTCCCAGATAATCCCAGCTGAGACCACATTCTCTCAGCAGAACCGGGCACAAATGGGAACAACACTATTGCAATATTTCTCACAGCGTTTGCCGACAGATATACACAGTTAGTAGCATCAGAGTCTGCCTTCCATGGCTCTTTATGCTGAAAATACTGGTTAAAAAATGATGAAAATTCTAGTATTTTTTTTAGTGCCCGGTCTAGATGATTCTCTTGCATGAGACCATTCACAACACCATACAATGAAAGAATTTTTTCTTTAGCTTTTTTGTCTTCTTCATCTGGCATTCCAGGTGATGGAATCATACCATCAAAAGATTTTACAGTAAATCCCAAGGCACGGTTTACAAAGTTACCCACATTTCCAATCAACTCTGAATTAATCCTAGTAGCAAAGTCATCCCAATCAAAGTTAAGATCATCTTGTGAGTATGGATTGATTGCAACTAAATAAAATCGTAAATAGTCAGCAGGATAGTACTCTAAAAACTCTTTTAATCCAATATACCAATTTCTGCTTTTTGATATCTTTTTTGACTGTAATGTAAGATGACCGCGTGTTGGGATGTAATCAGGTAGCTTGTATTCACTATTCATACCAAGCCGCATTGCAGGCAAGAATAGATAGTGATGATATACTATATCCTTTCCTATAAAGTGATAAATGTCTGACGAGTTCCAAAATTCTTTTCCATCAATCCCCTTATCGTTGAGAAATTTTACAGCAGATGATATGTAAGCTAGGTGATTATCAAACCAACCATAAAACACTTTTTCTTTTGCAGAATCTAATGGTACAGGCACGCCCCACGATATATCACGTGTAATATCCCAGTCAATCAGGCCCGACTTTATCCAATTTTGTACATATTTTTTCACATCATTTTGCAGATTCTCATTTCCCTCAAGCCATTTGCTCAACACACCCCCAAATTCTTGGAGTTTGAAAAAGTAATGCAGTGTCTTTTCCTTGGTAGGCGGTATGCCACATATTGAGCACCGCGGATCAGATATCTCATCAGGTACACGACCACAACTCTCGCAAAGGTCAGAGTATTGGTCACTTGCATTACAATATGGGCACACGCCTCGGACGTATCTGTCTGGAAGGAATTTCTTGTCATTCTTACAATAAAACTGAATTATCTCCTTTTCGTATATGTAGCCTGCGGCATGCAGTTTCTTAAATACATCTTGGACAAAGGCAATATTCTCAGGTGAACTTGTACGATAAAAATAATCAAAGTCAATATCAAGTGAGCCAAAGTCCTCATGGTCACGCTTATTCCAGTAAGATACATACTCTGCTGGAGTCTTGCCTTCCTTTTCAGACTGGATTAGAATCGGTGTTCCAAAGTCATCAGACGCACAGACATAATATGCCTCTACATCATTCATTTTCAAGAATCTGGTAGTTATATCAGCTGGAAGATATGTAGATGCAACATGCCCTAGGTGAATCTCCCCATTAGCGTATGGTAATGCACTAGTAATTATCGCCCTATCCTTCATTATACAACACTATTCACAAGAGAGCTTAAGAAGCTTCGCAGATGTGT
>JAPOPJ010000172.1 GCA_026712925.1 Nitrososphaerota archaeon | reverse complement strand
GATTAGTTATCATTCTAGCCGTGTGTGCAAAGTATCGGCTGTAATAGTCTCCACGCTCTATATCATAAGAGCCGGGCTCTTTTGGAACAGAATCAACGTCAATTACTTTTAGCAAATCGCTGAATTTTTCAGGCCACGATTGCAAGACAAATGTGTCTGGTTCGTCATCATGCATTGATTTTAGTCACATTTACCCACAAATAAAGATATTTGGAGTACGGTCTTCACTACCAATACACAAAAACCATCATTAGTAGTGTGGATTCCAACAAAATAGTCTTACTCTTGCGGTGTTTGGTGTTATGGGTATGGTGAAATGCTTGACATCTTTTATCCATCCAAGCACTGAATTTGGTGAAGAACCCATTTGTAAAATGGTCTTATATGCTAAAATGTTGTATTAGTTTGCATGCAACAAAAAGGAAATTATAACATCATGCTCAAAAAAGATGGGAAATTCGATTCAGGGTATTGTCTAGAAATACCGCAAGCCAAGGGACAAGGAAATACTAGAGATGAGGCAATAAAAGATACCAAAAAAACCATAATTTTGTTCACATCATATCTAGAGGACAAAAAGAATGACCCAGAGTCGGATCTGATAACAGTATCAATATGAGCCTGCCAGTGATTAGATACCGTAATATTCTCAAGGCATTAAAAAGGCGGGATTTTACTCCATACGTCAGAACGAGAGCCACATAACATTGGAAATGGACGGGTAAGTGGACAGTAGTACCCAGAAAGAAAGAATTTGGAAAGGGCGGGTATTGAAAATAATTTCTGAATGTGGATTGACAAAAAAGGAATTTCTCGACATGCTTTGATTTGAGAAACGTTATGCAAACGAGAGTTTGTTGAATAACACTGTATGAGGTAGTCTTTACAGGGATGTTTTCTGTGCCTGAAAATAGAATTATGCAACAGATTTTAAGGATACGTACATTTTTAAGCCTTTGAATTTATCTATACGCATAAATGATTTACCACATCCCCATAACCCGACATAATTTCTATTCATATGGGATGAGAAAATGATTTCTTCTCTCATAATAGCAGACTATATTCTTGGCACATCTGACAAACAACTTACTCACATGCAAATCAACAGACTGGCATACATCTCACATGGATTTACACTAGCATTAGAAAATGAACCGCTATTTAGTGACGGGGTTCAGGCATGGAAGTATGGTCCTATTATTCCGTCAATATACCATGTGTTAAAGCGATACCGTGATTCGCCTGTACCTGCTTTGGGTTATTGTGGAACTCTACTTGAAAATGCAAAAGAACGTCTAAATTTTATCAATAGTGTGATTCCAGATAATCACAAATCAGTCATAAAGGAAGTTTTGAGTGTTTATGGGGGATTTTCTGGATTAGGCCTGTCAACAATCACACATGAGAAAGGCAGTCCTTGGGAACAGTGTTATGACCCGAATTGGTTTAGTATATCAATTCCAGATGACATTACAAAAGAATACTATAGGATGCAGTTACAATATCTGCCCCCGACTTGAGAATCCCACCAAGAAATGAACCTTCACCTGATGAAAAGGCAAGAAAGGGAAATTCTCGAGTGATGGAAATTCACCTAGATCATGCAAAACTAAAACAAATTGTACAAAAAAATTTATGTGTATTAACTGTCATCAACCATGGATTTCTTTTTGTTGTGATCATTTTTCAAGGATTTAATATATGTGAATTTAGGTTGGATACTTGGATAATGATTTCGTTGATAACTGGTGTTATGGGTTCAACTACTGCTTATTTTCTGAAAAGAAGTACAGACTTTGCACATTCCAAACAGGGATGACAAAATGATGTTTGTTATCTGCTTTTACGTTGGATTCCAATTATCAACTATTATTTGCACATCGCGGCGATAAAAGACATCTGATAATTTGGCCTGTACTATTGTGATCCATAATCATGCACCTACAGGTTTAGATGAATCATGCCAACATGCACAATTGTTTTGTTAAATCTAGCACTGCTTGTGGTATTGTGGAATGGTAAAGGTTCAGATTTCGTATCCCCATACACCATCATACTAGCATATATCATATCACCAAACAAAAGTATGTTGAATAACACTGTATGAGGCAGTCTTTACAGGGATGTTTTCTGTGCCTGAAAACAGAATTATGCAACAAACTCGCAAACGAGACGTGTATAATACACGCAACAATGCCCAGAACTGCAATATGATCACACTCATTCCACCTACTAGTATAGGCAGATTATCTAGATAACCGTCTGAGCCCATATCGGCCACAGATGAACTAGGCTAATGCCTAATTATGTGTATGAGCTCCAATGGTTCTGGTGCTAATTCGAAAGATGATATGATGGTACATATTACAAACATCATAAACAATGTCAAGACATTCTTCAAATTCGTGCTTTTGTTAATTTAAGCCCCTGACCTCATTATGTCATTTTCAGATGACAAACTTGAGCCATTTTGTATTCTTTAGCATCTTCAAAATGTGCTTTTGTGTATAGTATATGGTCACTTTGCTGTGTTTGGTGTTATAGGTATGATAAATCCCTTGGCATCTTTTGTTATCCATGCGCCGAGTTTGGAGAATCCACCATAAGAAAGGCTTAAGAATACCAACCATATTCTTTGAAAATTGAGGAACATGGACTGGGGAATGAAGAACAGGCTTGCCCGAATAATCAAGCCATATAATAACAGAGCACTCATGCTGGCAGTTGATCACGGCTACTTTTTGGGCCCAACAGAAAAACTAGAAACCCCACGCAATGTCATTGCACCACTGTTAAAGTACTGTGACTCCCTGATGCTAACTCGCGGCATTCAAAGAACATCAGTACCAACAAATACAAATGTTCCAATGGTTTTGCGAGTTTCTGGAGGAACAAGTATTATCGGGGAAGACCTATCCCAAGAAAACATTACTGTTAGTATTCAAGATGCTATAAACCTGAATGCAAGTGCGCTGGCAATGTCCATCTTTGTTGGCTCAAAGTACGAATATCAAACAATATCAAATTTAGGCAAGCTTGTAAATGAGGCACATCAATATGGAATGCCCGTTCTAGCAGTCACGGCAGTGGGAAAGGACCTAGGAAAGGACGCGCGTTACCTATCCCTTGCGTGTCGCATAGCAGCAGAACAAGGCGCACATATTGTAAAGACATACTATTGCAATGACTTTGAAAAAGTAGTACAGTCATGCCCAGTTCCAATCATTGTTGCAGGGGGCAAAAAGATTCCCGAGCAGGATGCACTCCAGCTGACACATAATGCAATTAGTGGTGGCGCAGTTGGAGTAGACATGGGGCGAAACATTTGGCAATCAGAGCACCCTATAGCAATGATTCGAGCTGTACGCTCCATAGTACATGGCAATTCAAATGTCGAGCAAGCATACGATATGTACAAACAACAATCAGACAAACATGCAAAAAAAGACACACCCGACAGTAAAGACTCAGCCAATCACAAATCACAAGAACAGAAAAAATAATCTACCAGATAAATACCAAGCAAATGTAAGTCT
>JAPOPJ010000300.1 GCA_026712925.1 Nitrososphaerota archaeon | reverse complement strand
CTGCTATAGTGCCAAACTCTGGAACTATTACGCCGTCCTCGATTTCAACTGTGACTGAATCCTGGTATTTTGGATCATCGCCTTGTTGGGCTGAAACCGTATAGTCGCCGTTTTCGTTCCACAGTGGTCCTCCGGTTTCAATGTCAGTGGCAAAATTCCCGTTACGGTCTGGACTAATTTGATCCACTGTGACTCTGTCTCCGTTAGGCTCAGTAACTACTAGTGTTACTGGAGTGCCCATCTTGTCTGTAGTGCCTGTGATTCCTATTGTTGTTGAACCAATTACTGCATTTGCTGTAATTGATAGGCCAGCTGCAATTGTTGTATCCATCTTACCTAAGATTCCATCACCAATGTTGGATTCTATAGATGTTGTTTTTACAGTCATTCCATCAATGACCTCAACGAATACTTCGGGCTTGAAAAATGATGACTCACTTTGTTGTGCCTTTATGGAATAGTAACCATTCTCAATCCACAAATCACCTACTACAAATGTGGCATCAAAGTTCCCGTTTTGATCCGGTGATTCTTGTGCAATTCCTACAACATTGGTACCGCTTGGTGTTGTAACTCGTAGTGTTATATCACCAAACACCGAAGTTGTCTGACCCTTTACTAGTATGGTATCTGATCCTTCCTCTGCTGAGGCCACGATCGCCATTCCTGTACCTTGGGCAAAGACATCTTGTTGGACATGTGTCATTGATACTGCTGATACTGCGATCAGAACTAGCATCATAGATGTTGCTGTGTATTTGAAATTCATCCCTATTTGAACAGCAACATTATTGATATTTATGTATTTAAAAAAATGAAAAAAAGAGCGAATTTAGTATCTTGGCATGATGCTGAGTCTTGATCTTGCAGATATGGCAACTATTGATATGATTGCGACTGCTAGGATCATGGCTGCTATAGTGCCAAACTCTGGAACTATCCATGTACCTATTATCTCGATCTCTTCTGCACCTGCGGAGAACTCTATGACCAGTGTTCTATCTGTTGATGTCTTTGTCTCCTCGACATCATCAGACTCTTGTCCATCCACCATGACGAAATACACGCCATCCATGTCACCGTCTAGTGCATCTATGACTGTTCTAGGTAACGTGATTGTCAGGGAGCCGTCGTCTATCGTATCAATGACAATTACTAGTGACTTGTCATCTGTGTTGGGCGTTATGCTTACTATACTACCTCCTGTAATGGAATAGTCTAGCAAGTATTCCTCGTCTAATATTGTTACGGCGTATTTACCGTCTCCTTGACCCATGCCTTTGTCCATGCCTGTGTCTGTTGACCCACTAAATTCGAATGTGGTCTCTGCTACGCGGGATTGACTGCCATACTGCACGGATATCGTATAGATGCCCTCGGCTTTCATGACATTGCCTCCTGCGGTTAGTTCTGCACTGTACTCACGGTTCTCACCGATGGTGATCTGGTCTATAGCTACCAAATTACCATTTGGTGCCACAACTGTAAGTGCTACAGGAACTCCTGGGAGAAGATCCCTTACCGCTCCGGAGACTACAATTGTATCGCCCTCTGAGTAAGACGGCTTATCAGTAGTAACCATTATCGGATCTGGGAACTGTCCAAATGCCGGCGTCATGCTGATACTTGCAATAAGAATTGCAGACAGCATTACAGCCGTTAGATTTGCATTCATCATTTTAAGGCCAAAATTTATACTATTTAAGGTTGTGAAAAAAATTATTGACTAAAGGTGAAAAAGACTGGTTTTTTATTTCAAAGTTTTTTGCTAATTTTTGCAAAATATCCATATGATATATTCATGATATCCATGGTATGGGTACCTCATATACCTAACACCAAATACAATATTACTGCCAAATTAACATAGTCTGGTACCCTGTACAGTTGAGAATGGGCGTAATTTGATCAAATTTGGCCAATTTCTTTAAAAAATTAGACCTTGCATGCCCAAACCAGATTAGATATATATTAACCTAATAAAGCATTTTTGACAGTTTGTTTACACTGTTTACTATTACATTTAATGTTAGTCGAGGTGATTTGTAAATGGGTGTCAAGAAGAATCAAGTGCTTGTACCAGATCATGCATTTGTCCCAAAACATGAGATTGTCTCAAAAGAAGATGCTGAGAAGGTTTTAAAAAAGTTCAACTGCAAGCCTACTGAATTACCACTTATCTTTGTAACTGATCCTGCAATTTTGGGATTGGGGGTAAAGCCCGGTGATTTGATAAAGATTACAAGAAAGAGTCCGACTGCAGGCGAGAGCCTCTATTATCGCTATGTGGTGGAAGTATAATGGTGGATCCATCTACTAAACGCTGGCCAGTAATCCAAGACATTCTCAAGCGAGAAGGAATTGCCAGACAGCACCTAAACTCTTTTGATGAATTTCTTGAAAATGGTCTTCAGAGTATAATAAATGAATCAGGCCAGATTGATATTGAAAACTCTGAATACCCATATAAAATACAACTAGGAAAAGTAAAACTCCAAAAACCTCGCATGATGGAACTTGATGGCTCCATTACACACATTACTCCTGCAGAGGCAAGACTGCGAAATGTATCTTATGCCGCACCAGTCATGATGGAGGCAAGTGTCGTTGAGGATGGAAAAGTTCTAGAATCTAAATTTGTTCACATTGGCGATGTTCCAGTAATGGCAAAGTCAGATGCTTGTATTCTCAACAACTTTTCATCACAAAAACTAGTAGAGCATGGTGAGGATCCAAATGATCCTGGCGGTTATTTTATCATTAATGGTTCAGAACGTGTAGTAGTTGGATTAGAGGATCTCTCTTACAACAAAATTATAGTGGATAGAGAGACTGTAGGTGGAAACCTTGTATTCAAGGCAAAGGTATATTCATCAATTGTAGGTTATCGTGCAAAATTAGAACTAGTGATGAAAAATGATGGTCTAATAGTTGCACGAATCCCTGGCTCTCCTGTAGATATACCTGTAGTTACACTAGTGCGTGCGCTTGGTTTAGAATCTGATAAAGAGATTGCATCTGTAGTCTCTTTAGTTGATGTGATTCAAAACGAACTAGAAGGTTCTTTTGAAAAAGCTGGAGACATTCAAACACTAAAGGATGCTATTGTATATATCAGCAAGAGAATTGCACCAGGAATGCTCGAAGAGTTTCAAATTAAACGAGCCGAAACATTACTTGATTGGGGATTACTACCACATTTAGGAAAACATCCTGAAAACAGAAAAGAAAAAGCACAATTCCTAGGAGAAGCTACATGCAAACTATTGGAGCTAAAACTAGGATGGATTACACCTGATGATAAAGACCACTATGGAAATAAAGTCATAAAGTTTGCAGGACAGATGCTTGCTGATCTATTTAGAACTGCATTTCGCAACTTGGTACGAGACATGAAGTATCAACTAGAGCGCTCTGGTCAAAAAAGAGGAATTAATGCAGTAGCTGCGGCAATTCGCCCTGGAATCATAACTGACAAGCTAAATAATGCAATTGCGACTGGAAACTGGGGACGTGGACGCGTTGGAGTCACACAATTGCTTGATAGAACTAACTATCTCTCAACTATTAGTCATCTGAGAAGGATTCAATCACCACTTAGCAGAACCCAACCAAACTTTGAGGCAAGAGATTTGCATGCCACACACTTTGGTAGAATTTGCCCAAGCGAAACTCCAGAAGGCTCCAACTGTGGTCTTGTTAAAAATCTAGCACTCTCTGGAATCATATCAGTAAATGTCCCATCTGAAGAGATTGTAGAAAAGCTATACGATCTTGGAACTGTCCACTTTTTTGATGCAGATGAAGGTATGAAAAGAGAAGGTGCTAGGGTCTTTGTTGATGGTAAACTTGTTGGATATATCAAGGATGGTCAGCATTTGGCCGAATCCCTAAGGGACCTTAGACGTAGCTTCAAGATTCATCCACATGTTGGGATATCATTTCATGCTTCTGATATAGAAGGCTCTACAAAGAGACTCTATGTTAATTGTAATGCCGGTAGAGTACTACGACCACTAATTATAATCAAAGATGATAAACCCATCCTCACACCAGAGCATTTAGAAAAGATAATTGCAAAACTACTATCTTGGAATGATCTTCTCCGTATGGGAATTATTGAACTAATTGATGCAAACGAGGAAGAAAATTGCTACATCACACTAGATGAAAGTGATGCAAAGTCACATACACATCTTGAGGTCTTTCCGCCTGCAATCTTGGGAGCTGGTGCATCCATAATACCATACCCAGAACACAACCAATCCCCAAGAAATACATACGAATCTGCAATGGCAAAACAGAGTTTGGGATTCTCTACACCTATGATGAATACCAGCACCTATGTACGCCAGCATTTCATGCTATACCCTCAGACTCCTGTTGTCAATACTAAAGCTATGAAACTTTTAGGACTCGAAGACAGACCTGCAGGACAGAATTGTGTGGTTGCAGTGCTTCCATTTGATGGATATAACATTGAGGATGCAATTGTAATTAGCAAGGCATCCGTTGATCGAGGTCTGGGAAGGACATTCTTCTTTAGAATTTATGATGCTGAGGCAAAACAATATCCTGGAGGAATGCGTGATGACTTTGAGATTCCAAACTCTGAGGATAACATTAGAAGCTTCAAAGGTGAGAGAGCATACCGATTACTAGAAGATGATGGAGTCGTTGCAACTGAATCACCTGTTCAAGGCGGCGATATTTTAATTGGAAAAACAAGTCCTCCTAGATTTATGGAAGAATATAGAGAGTTTGAGTCATCAGGTCCATACAGACGTGATACATCAATTGGTGTCAGGCCATCTGAGACCGGTGTAGTTGATACTGTAGTCATGACGCAATCAAATGAAGGCGGTAAAATGTACAAGATTCGAGTACGTGACATGAGGATTCCTGAGATTGGCGACAAGTTTGCATCACGTCATGGACAGAAAGGTGTACTTGGAATACTTGCAAAGGCTGAAGATTTACCATATACAGCTGATGGCATATCTCCAGATGTCTTGATTAACCCACATGCATTCCCATCTAGAATGACAGTTGGAATGATGATGGAATCCATTTGCGGAAAGTCTGCTGCACTTAGAGGAAGTCAGTTTGATGGCTCTGCATTTGTAGGTGAAAAGATGGATGAGGTAAAGGCAGTCATGAATGCGGCAGGATTCCAATACTCTGGCAAGGAAAAAATGTATGATGGAAGGACTGGAAAGTCATTTCCAGTAGAGGTCTTTATTGGTGTGGTATATTATCAGAAATTACACCACATGGTAGCAGATAAAATCCATGCAAGAGCTAGAGGTCAGGTTCAAATGCTTACAAAGCAACCTACTGAAGGAAGAGCAAGAGGTGGTGGTCTAAGATTTGGTGAGATGGAGCGAGATTGTCTTATTGCGTATGGTGCATCAATGATTCTCAAAGATCGTTTACTAGATGAATCTGACAAATCTGATATTTACGTCTGTGAGAGATGTGGACTAGTAGCATACCATGATGTAAAGCAGAGAAAGTATGTCTGTAGAGTATGTGGTGATAAAGCCAAAGTATCCTCAGTATCAGTAGCTTATGCGTTTAAACTATTATTACAAGAGATGCAGAGTCTTAATGTTGCACCAAGACTATTGATAAAGGAGAAGGTATAATGTCCATTCAGACGATAAAATCAATTGACGGGATAAGATTCTCAATCTGGTCACCAACTGAAGTGAGAAAATACTCTGTAGCCGAAATTACTGCACCTGAGACGTATGATGAGGATGGCATGCCTGTACAGGGTGGTCTTATGGATGGCAGACTAGGAACACTAGAGCCTGGACAAAAATGCCTTACATGCGGAAATACAGTTGCACGATGCCCCGGACACTTTGGACACATTGAGCTTGCAGAGCCTGTACTACACATTGCATTTATTGACAACATCCACAAATTACTCCAATCTACATGCCGCTCATGTGCAAGACTCAAAGTTCCACAAGAGGACTTGGATGAATTTAAAAAAATTAAAGAAAAACAAGCCGCATACACCATAATATCACAAAAGCGAATCCCAGAACAGATAATTGAAAAGGCAAAAAAAGCAAAGACATGTCCGCACTGTGGCAAGGCTCAGTACGAACTCATATTTACAAAGCCTACAATATTTGTAGAAAAGACTGAGATTGGTGAACATCGTTTACTTCCAATTACAATCAGAGAAATGTTCTCACAAATACTTGATGAGGATCTCAAACTGCTTGCATATGATCCAGTAACTGCAAGGCCAGAATGGTTCATACTCCAAGCTCTTCCTGTTGCACCTGTAACTGTCAGACCTTCAATAATTCTTGAGACAGGCATTCGCTCCGAAGATGACCTTACACACAAAATGGTAGATATAATCAGAGTGAATCAAAGACTCAAAGAGAGCAAAGAAGCCGGCACTCCGCCGCTAATTGTCCAGGATTTAGTTGATCTTTTACAGTACCATACCACTACATACTTTGATAATGAAGTATCTGGTATTCCACAAGCACATCACCGTTCTGGACGTCCACTGAAAACCTTAACACAGAGACTCAAGGGAAAGGAGGGACGTTTTAGGGGTTCACTATCAGGGAAGAGAGTTGACTTTTCAAGTAGAACTGTAATCTCACCTGATCCGAATCTAGACCTATCAGAAGTAGGTGTTCCAGAAGCTGTTGCAATGAAGCTTACCATCCCAGAGATAATTACAGAGTGGAATATTAAGCGAATGAAAGACCTTGTAATTAATGGTCCAGATACATTCCCCGGAGTTAATTATATTGTACGCCCTGATGGGGTTAAAATCAGACTTGACTTTGTAGAGGACCGCTCCACTATTGCTGAAACTCTAGAGATTGGTTATTTAGTAGAGCGGCATTTGGCAGACGGTGATATAGTAATGTTCAACAGGCAACCATCACTGCACCAAATGTCTATAATGGCACATTACGTCAGGGTTTTACCGGGAAAGACTTTTCGACTACACCCGTCAGTATGCCCACCATACAATGCTGACTTTGATGGCGATGAGATGAATCTTCACGTACCACAAAGTGAGGAGGCAAGGGCAGAAGCCATCCTTCTCATGAGGGTACAAGACCAACTAATCTCACCTAGATATGGTGGTCCTATAATTGGTGCACTAAGGGACTTTGTGACAGGTGCATACCTTTTGACAAAAGATGATACTGTTCTCACAATACAAGAGTTTTCCAATCTTGCCATGTTGGGAAGTTATGCCGGCCAGCTGCCAAAGCCTGGTACAAAGGTTGATGGTACTCCAGTATATACTGGAAAGCAACTATTCTCTTTATTCCTACCAAAGGACTTTAACTATGTCATTACATCCAAATGGTCCAAAGGTACCAAGGGTGCAGAAAAGGATGTCGTTATTAAAAATGGTGAGCTCATTAGTGGAGTAATTGACAAGTCATCTATTGGTGCTGAAGAGCCAGAAAGTGTACTGCACAGAATTGCAAAGGATTATGGAAATGATATTGGCAAAAAATTCCTCAACTCTATTTTAATTATGGTGAAGCAATTCATCACACACTATGGGTTTAGTTATGGGTATAGTGACTTGGAGGTCCCTGAAAAAGACAGACAAAAGATTAGTGATGATCTTGCACAGTCATATGATGTAGTCTTTGACTTTATCTCTCAGCATAAAAACGGAACACTCAAACTAACCAGGGGAATGAAGCCCGAAGAAGCACTAGAGGTAAATATTGTAAATGAGCTTGGCCAAGCAAGGGATAAAGCAGGATCTACTGCTGACCAATCCTTTGATCATACAAACGCAGGTAGAATTATGGCAACTACCGGTGCTAGAGGGTCTGCACTTAATATTGGACAGATGGCAGGCGCGCTAGGACAGCAATCTAGACGTGGAAATAGACTAATTGAAGGGTATAGTAATAGAGCACTACCACACTATAAGGAAAAAGACAACAGCCCTGATGCACATGGATTTGTAAAGTCAAACTATAGGGATGGACTTTCTGCACTAGAATTTTTCTTCCATGCAATGGGTGGAAGGGAAGGACTAGTAGATACTGCTGTTAGGACACAGCAGAGCGGATACATGCAGAGGAGACTAATCAATGCACTAGAGCATATCAGACTAGAATATGATGGAACGGTTCGTGATCCACATGGTCATATTATCCAATTTCTATATGGCGAAGATGGAATAGATGTTGCAAAAAGTGATCATGGTGAGGCCTTTAATGTAAATAGGCTTATCGAATCACAGACAATCATTGATTCAGGTAAAAAGGCAACCAAAGATGAGATAAATGATTTTACTAAAAAATATACAAAGACATTCAACCCTAGACTGACACGGCTGGTAACTGAAAATCTACTTGAATCTAAACTCAGCAGGAATGGTGTAGAGGCAGTATGTAAAAAGGGACTATTATTATATAACAAGGCAAAAGTAGAACCCGGACAAGCAGTAGGAATTATCACTGCACAGTCAATTGGTGAGCCTGGTACACAAATGACACTGAGAACATTTCACTTTGCAGGTATAAAGGAGCGAAACGTAACACTAGGACTTCCAAGATTAATAGAACTAGTTGATGCAAGAAAAAAGCCAGTTACTCCGGCAATGGATATATATCTTGAAGATGATGGAAAGCAGTCTAGAGAAAAGGCAGTAGAGATTGCACGTAATGTACTTCAAACTAAGGTTAGTGCACTTTTAGCACATGTTGATACTGATTATGCTACTTCAATCCGCTTTGCACTGAGTCCACAGAGACTTAGTGATAGGGGATGTACTGTAAAAGATGTAGAAGAAGCACTACAGCCAAACAAGAAATTCAAAGTAACTACAACTGATACACTTGTTACTCTGAATCTAGAAGGCGAGCCTGATGCTCAGACTGTAATTGCAATTAGAAACAAGGCACTTAATGTAACTGTAAAGGGTGTTCCAGATATAGAGCGCATCACATTGCTCAAAGAAAATGATCAGTGGGTGATTCAGACTACTGGTTCTAATATTGCCAAAGTACTAGAGGTAGAGGGAATTGACAAGAACAATCTCAAGACAAATAACGTCTTTGAGATTGCATCTACACTAGGAATCGAAGCTGCTAGAAATGCACTGATTAGTGAGTTAAATGCAACACTAGAGGACCAAGGCCTAGAGGTTGACAGTAGATATATCATGTTGGTATCAGACTTGATGTGCTCGCGTGGATACATGCAGCAGATTGGCAGACATGGAATTGCTGGCACTAAAGATAGTGTTCTTGCAAGGGCGGCATTTGAGATTACTGTTCCTACAATAGCACATGCAGCATTGGCCGGTGAGGTTGAAAAGCTAAAGGGAATCACTGAGAATGTCATAGTTGGAAATAACATACCCATTGGCAGTGGGACTGTGGACTTGTACATGCAGGTGTCTAAAAAAAGATAAGGTGGCTTGCCGGGTAAATAGACATGACAGATGATATTTCTACACTGATGATAAAAAATAAGGACAAGGTGATATTATTGCGCCTAAAAAACGACAAGACAGTAAGGGGTACGCTAGTTGATTTTGATATTCACATGAATATGGTATTAGGAGATGCACAAGATGTCTCTACTGAGAAACATGAAGAGTTGGGAAAAATATTACTTCGTGGGGATAATATCCTTGCAATCTCGCCACCTGATGAGCCAGATAGTGATACAGACTAGCAAGAATTAGCATCATTCTAGTATATGTCATCTACGATTACTGGCGCATGAAAACTAAAACAATGAAACATAATTTTATACATCTTTGCAATGTGGAATACTCAAAAATAATATCAAAAGTGATGGCATACCATCGTACATATCTTGAAGGGGTGAATTTAGCATATATCGTATGTGAAAAAAGATTTAATCTGGAAAAAATTTCTATTGAGTAATTTTATTTGCAGTCATTTTCAGCATCAAAGTTATTGACTATTGTGGGATTTGTTTTGAAAAAATCTGGCATGTCTCATCCCAACAACTATTCCAACAGGGACTCCAACATACATTCCCAAGTTTAGTAGGATTAGAGAGATTCCATATCCTAAAACTTTATCTTCTGTGTCCATATCTACATGGTTTAGAATTGATAATGAACTAATCATTGGAGTTATTGCAATTTTTACAGCATCTTTGAACAGTGGATTTTCTCTCACATAATCTGCAATTATTGGGCTGAATGAATAGTAAATATCATTAAACATATTCATAAAAGATGTGCCTGACTCTGTTTGCAACAATTTACTATCTCTGATCTCTCGTAGTTGCTGAACTTGTGGGGCTAGTTCGGAGCCGTATGTGGCAGTTGCAATTAGACAACCGCCTCCATTTTCTGTTTGTTGTGTTGTGGATACATCAGAAGATATCTTTTCAATTTGTTGTGTTTTTGGCTTTTCATCAAAGGTTACAGTGTCAATTGAATTTGTAAATTCATCATGATACGTGGGAAAATCCACAACATCTGCGCTAAAAATCATAAAATACATCTCTCCATTTTCAAATAGCCAAAGAACTATGTCTAGTTGACGTTCTAAGATATATCCATCCAAGTCAAGACTATCTGTTGCATCTATATTGATTTTTGCCATATCCTCGGAAAAGTCGGCGTTGGAATCAATAATCTCAAATTGTGTGTTTGCACCCATGCTGTCTGATAAAGCATCATTAGTATCTTGTAAAATTTGCTCGCGTTCATCTTGACTGTTGAAATTTACTGGTTCATTAGAATTGGCATAACCTAAAACCATTGTTGGTGGTATGAATCCTTGAAAATTAGGTGACATGAACATCACTATTACATCTAGCTTGATTGTGGTAGATGATGATGGTTCGAATTGTGTGTTAAGAGTTTCCTGCTTCCATTGTTTTGGAGGGATGAATGAAACGCCTAGGTCGTAATTGACATATATTTCTGAATTTGTTTCTATTTTTTTACTAGTAGGGATTAGTGATGTATTTCCCAAATAAGTAGAATCTAACATAAGGCCATAATCATTAATATCTACAGCCATGTAATTATCACCATAGTATACAACTTCAACCATTTTGCCATCCTCGTAAATCAGGTAGGATACATCATATTGAATCTGATCACCATTTTGGCCAATCTGGAAAAATGTTGCCGTAACTACAACTCCATCATTAAATTTTATGACTCCCAGTGAATCAACATGAAAAAATCCTGGAAATCTGCTAATGGATTCAACAACCATCTTTTGTGCTTCTACATACAGTCTGTTTTTTTCAAATCTGTTAAATTTTTGAAATAGGTTACTTTCTTCAATGAAAAATTCAATTTTCCCGTTAGTATTTTTGGATGAAAATTCGGCAAATTTCTTTCCACTAAAAGACTCGTTTACATCCCAGTTTTCATTCCATGAGTGAGGAAATTTTATTGCAAACTCATTTTTTTCATTTACATACCATTCTGGAGAAAATTCCACCGGTGTTACTAAACTTATTGGTCGAGGACTTAAATCTATAAACGAGTTTATATCTTCTTCAAAAACTATCCTGTCGTCATTTGTAAATTCAGCAGTCATTTCACTTTTTACAACAGGTCTTAGAATATCAAACGAGTTCACAGATGAAATGATCTGACTCTTGTGAGATAAAAATACATCAGATGTACTTTCAGAATAAATATTCCAAAAATCAAATCCGTCAGGGATCAATGTAGTTGTGCTTATGTTCTCATACCATATCGAATCTTCCAGTGTTTCTGTCCATGAATACGTGAATTGGTATGATTTTTTCTCATCAATGTAGATTGTTTTTGCATCTATCAATTCATGGTCACTACACATGAATCCATATTGCTCGATGGTTGTTGTTCTGCAATTCTGCTCTATACTCACGTATAATAAATTAAGCCACTGTTCATCGGTTCCTGTTTGGTTCAGTGATGTATTGCGAATATGTCTTATTTCTAACATCGACCCCCAACTATCGATATCATCATAAAAAGTCACCAAATAATCAATGTCCGAATCTGTGAAAAATGCATCATCAATTTCCCATCCGTCAGGAAAGTTTATAGAAAATCCCTGTTCTTCATCAACATATTGTAAGCCAAATGCTTTCTCTGTTCCAAAAGAAATACACAAACCAAGACCAAACAAAAATACGAACAAAATTCTTAATTTAGTAATTTGTTTATCATTCTCATAATTTTTTATAACTAATTTCATGGCAAATATGACACGTTTTCATTTTACTTTAACTTTGCCAATTAATGATTATTCACCACATTCGGGATTTTTGTTACTCTAACCCTCTGACTTTAACGTATCTATCTTAGATGAGAAACTTGAGGTTTTTTTCTGCCTAGAAATAATTCTATAACAAACTATGTTTGGCTAGTATTAAAAAAAATGAGGGCTAGAGCCCAAAGTGCTGTGTTGTGATTGTGCCGTCATAAACAGTCACGTATGCAAAAGCGCTTGTACCTTCCACTTGAACTAGGTATGTACCTATATCAAGCTCAAAGGTGTAATCACCGTTTACATCTGTACTGGTTCTATTGGTGTCTGTGAAATCTGCCATGTTCACCGTGATTACGGACCTTCCAGAAACACCAGGCTCTCCTGAATCTAATGTACCATTGTTGTTCGAATCATTGTACACTTTGCCAGATACACCAGTAGTTGGTGCTGGAGGCAAAGTCCCAAGTGTATAGTCTGGAACTATACAAAAGTCCCTTTCATTCCATGCCTCGTCTACTCCTGCTCGTGATGTATCAAACTCGAACCAGACCGTATAACAACCCACAGTGAAATCGTTCTCAGTTAGTACCACTCCAGTTACGGATCTAATTCCAACGTCACCTCTAGTTATTATGTAAGACTTTATATCGTCATCATACACGCCTGGTTGGCTAATACCTATGTAGGCAGATGTTGCATTGAGTGTATCCTCCCAATCCTGTATAGCTGTGATCTCAACAATGTCTCCAATACGATAGAATGTCCTGTCTAAACTGAGTGTATCTCTGGTGCCATCACTCGAATATCCCCAATCTACACAAATTTCTGTATTTGAAATATTGTAATTACCAATGTCGAAACCTGCTTGGTAACAATACCCATTAACTAGATTGTCATTATGGTTACTTTGTGGTGTGGCTTGTTGTTCAGATGTTGCATCGTTCGCATATACAGAGACTGTTGCAATGCTTACAACCAAAACAGCAATGATAGCCGTTGTTATTTTAATCATTGACTTGGGG
>JAPOPJ010000194.1 GCA_026712925.1 Nitrososphaerota archaeon | reverse complement strand
GGTTGAAGGTTGCAATATAATAGATTCTCTAAAAACAGATTCCTCCACAAAGTTAAGGCTTTTGTTAATATGATAATCTGATCTTGACATATCCATCATAGGTGATGAATTTAAAGCATTTTTTGTTCTTTAGTATCAAAATGGGCTTTGGTGTATAGTATGTGGCCACTCTTGCTGTGTTTGATAATATGGGTGTGATAAACTCCTTGACATTTTTTGTATATCCGGGCACCGAATTTGGTGGAGCACCTTGATTACCATACTTTTTTAATACCATGTGTCGTTACTTGTATTGTTTGGCAGACGTACACAAACTCAAAGATAGATTATTAAAGAATTTAATAATGTTTAACATATCTGAAACTTCTCCTAGTCGCAGGGCAAAATTTGCAATGAAAATTGAACCATTCGAAGAGGAAGATTTTATCATAATTTTGGAATTTTACTCAGAGATTGACATGATAAAGATAGCACCTACCATTCTTGTTGATAAAAACATCCGGGAAAAATATCTGGAAAAAAATGATACTGAGAAGAGTGAATTTATCAGGCCATTTGCCAAGTGCATTCGTGACCGAAGCTTTGATGCTGGCATATCATATAACTTTGGCATATTGGAGGGAAGCAGATTTCTAATACAACAAAACATGAGCCAGCAGACTTTACTTGATACTGTAGTTGAGGGAACCTTTCTCTTGCAGGATTTGGGTGATTTGTTATCAGAGTTAGATAGTACCATAAGCGTTCCGGGGCCAAACCGGGATGTCTTTGATAGGTTTGCATGATATGCTGGTGTAATCCTAGTCGATATGGTGCATGTATTGCATAGTTTGAATGTCTGTTTGTATGATGTGTGCTTGAGTGGTGTAGTGCTTGCTCTACTCACTCATTAAAATTTGACTCAATACTACCAGATAACAACATACTATTTTTTATGCAAATTTTGCAACAATACTTTGTATTACAATGGTATTAGCTTTGAATCATCCACACAGAACATGTATGCTAGGCCTAGCCGCAGTGCTTGCACTTGCCTTAGCAGGATTATCTTTTGAGGATTCCTTTGCACAGGCTGACGTGAGTGCAATTGGTACAGTAAATGTTGGCGGGCCTTATAATGTGGCTGTTTCTCCCAATACTGACAAAACTCAGTCAAGTGTAGAAGAAGGCGAAGAAATCCTGACAGGCAATATGGCAGACATTCTAGCATCTGCTGAAATAACTGGACCCAACGAGATTACAATAATGTTCACCGAACAGCTCTCCACATTCATTAACAGTTATCTTGACTTTACCATATATGGTGAAGATGAGGCAAGAAACATCATAGGAATAGATGGCTCACCGAGCAAAGAGGTTGGTATTCGTGTCTTTGATGAGCGAAAGGCTACTGTATATGCTACTGTACTTACATTTGATGGCGATCCTGTACCTGCAGGATCGGCTGGCTCCATGTACATGCAGTACGCCGGGTATTATCTAGCATCCATATATGTTGGGGATGGCCAGAGCTAAAAACGTATAGGTCTACACATTTTAAAACAATATAATATAGTCAGGACGCACTTGGTTAATCAATTTTGATGCTATATTTAGCAATAAATATTGTGGTGCAATGTGTGCAGTACAATACGTATGGCATAATTGTATGGCATAATTGTGTGGTATAATGTGCATGACAAAATGAGATTTTGGTATGTACTGTGACAGACTTTCACTTGCATATGTGCTGAAAAGCATGATGCTTTACCATCATGTTTTATTGAGAAACTTTATGGTATGGTGGAACAATACAATACACTGGGGAGATTTTGGCATATTATACCTCTAGAATGCATCTTGTAAATTGTATCTTGTAAATCATGTCATGTAAATGCCATACCACAACATATCCATATATGGCACAAATGTATAGCAAATCTGTGGGTAATTCCTTTGAGAGACCAAGCTGGGATGAATATTTCATGCTACAGGCAGAACTAGCAAAACTTCGCTCAAATTGCATATCCCGTCAAGTAGGAGCAGTAATTGTTCGCAATCATAGACAACTAGCAACAGGATATAATGGCACACCGCCTGGAATCAAAAACTGCTATGAAGGGGGCTGTCGTAGATGTAAGCTTCGAATGGAGGGAAGCATATCATCCGGGGAGATGCTTGACCGATGCCTGTGTAATCATGCAGAAGCAAATGCAATCATGCATTGCGCTATACTTGGAATCGAGGCAGGCATAAAAGGCGCAGTATTATACACCACACTTGCACCATGTCTTGAGTGCACAAAGATGGCAATAACTATAGGAATTAGAAAATTTGTCTGCCTAGATGCATATCCCGAGACTGACTTTGAATTGCTTAAAGAAGCCGGCGTCGAGCTAGTCCGGCTTGAAAAAAATCGTATTTCCCGATGGGCAAAGGAGCTGTCTGACAAATATGACAGTCCAGTGAGTTAAAATGCAATCCAAGGTAGCAGAATTTGAAAATCCCGATACCATGCCACCAGCAATGCTTGTTTCAGCCACATATGATAGTATCACAAAGTCTGCTGTACTAAAATTCTACGAACCAAACTCACAAAAGTTGATTCTGTGGAGAGATGAGACTAATCATTTACCATACTGCTATTCGAGGCTATCCCCAGAAGAATTAGATTTTCTAAGAGAGCGTGAGGACATACTAGAGATAAAAACGGAAAAGCGATATGATCTAGGCCAAGATAAGGAGGTCATTATGTCAAAGATTATAGTAGCAGACCCGCTTGCAATAGGCGGGACAGCTGGTGATAAAAGCATCCGAAACATTATGGAGACATGGGAATCTGATATAAAATACTATGAAAATTATTTGTATGACAGATCACTTGTAGTTGGAAAGTATTATGCAGTAAAGGATGGTAAAATAACACCACATAATATGGAGATATCTGATGAGGTAAAACTTGCACTCAAGAGCCTTTTGTGGGATAAAGTGGATAATGAAAAAATGGTAAATGTGCAAGAGTTTAGAGAGTTTATCTCTGAATGGGCAGACCTTCTTAATCAACCCATATCCAAAATTCGTAGGTTAAGTGTAGATATTGAAGTTGAAGCAGAGATTGGCAGGATTCCAGACCCCAAGATTGCTGAAAAAAAAGTAACTGCAATAGGCTTTAAGGGAAGTGATGGATATGACTGCGTCTTTGTGTTAAAGACCGGGGCAGCTGAGGGAAAAAATGAACTAAACCCCAACATTAAAGTGACATTTTATGATCAAGATAAGGAAAAAGAAATGATACATGATGCCTTTAAGATAATTGCAGATTTTCCATTCCTTGTAACGTATAATGGCGATGAATTTGATTTACCATACCTGTACAACAGAGCTCAGCGGCTTGGTATTGAAAATCAAGATAATCCAATGTACATGATGAGGGATTCGGCCACACTACGGCACGGAGTCCATCTAGATTTATACCGTACACTCTCAAACCGCTCATTTCAGATTTATGCATTCAGTCAAAAATATACTGACTTTTCACTAAATAGTGTATCAAAGGCACTTATTGGTAAAGAAAAGATTGACTATGGCATAGAACTAGGCGAGCTTGACTTGTATCAGACTGCAAACTATTGCTACAACGATGCATTACTAACATACGAGCTTACAAGCTTTAACAATGATTTACTGATGAATCTACTCATAATTATTGCAAGAATAGGTAGGATGCCAGTTGATGATATTGCAAGATTGGGAGTATCTCAGTGGATAAGGAGTTTGTTATATTATGAGCACAGACAGCGAGGCTTTTTAATTCCAAAAAGAGAAGAACTACAAAAGAGATCCGAAGGTGTAATGTCTGATGCTGTAATTAAAGACAAAAAATATCGCGGGGGATTAGTAGTGGAGCCAAAAGAGGGGATACACTTTGGTGTAACTGTGATGGACTTTGCAAGTCTATACCCGAGTATAATCAAGATAAGGAATTTATCTTATGAGACTGTACGTTGCCCGCATCCGGAATGCAAGGAGAATAAAATCCCGCAGACAAACCACTGGGTATGCTCAAAGAAAAATGGCCTCACATCTATTATAATTGGTTCACTAAGGGATTTGAGGGTAAACTATTACAAGAGCCTCTCAAGAAAAGAATCTCTAACTGACCAACAAAGACAACAGTACACTGTAGTAAGTCAAGCACTCAAAGTTATTCTAAATGCAAGCTATGGTGTGATGGGTGCTGAGATATTCCCATTATATTTTTTACCAGCAGCCGAAGCTACTACGGCAATAGGAAGACACACCATTGTAGAGACAATAAAAAAATGTGAATCAGCAGGGATTAATGTACTATATGGAGATAGTGTGCTAGGTGATTCGCCTATAATCATAACAGATGGTAAAATGTGCAAAATAATACCCATTGAGGCAATGCTGCCTGCTTTTAGTGGAGATGGTAGGTATGAGTGTGCAGGGGAACGGGTACTATCTGATGAAATCATGACAGACATAAAGTATGCATATCGTCACAGGGTAAAAAAGACTGGGTACCGTATTGGTACCAAGAAATCATACATTGAGGTTACTGATGATCACAGCCTCATGATAAATGGCAAAGAGGTAAAGCCTAGTGACATATCCTTGGGTGAAAAAATAGATGTTTTCTCCCAGACTGATATATTCAGAGATGATGTAAATGTTGATAATTCCACTGCATGGCAAATTGGATATCATATTGCAACAAAAGTCGCACCTAGTTATCATACCTCAGATGTATCAAATATATCACACAGCAGACAAAACATTACACTATCTCGGGAAATTGAACTTGAAAATACCATATCTGGTGACACCATACATCAAACTATACTCCTACCTGCAATAAAATATGATACCTGTCTGTATTTAGAATATATCTCAGAGCAGTGTACTGTGCAAGGTCATATAATAATCCCAGATATGATACTTAATAGTACAATTAATGCAAAGAAATCATTTCTTGATGGATTGATTGCGGGTAGTGATGTATGTGATATATCGTATGGTGTAAAAAACAGCAAAAATGCTACCATGTCACAGCATGGTATGGATGCCAAAAAACACACCACCATAAAAGCAAGCAGGACCCAAAAATCGGCAGTCTCGGGAATTTGTACAATACTTGACAAGTTAGGGTATGACTATACCCTAGACTTTCAGGATATCCATGATGTAATTTTAATTAATTTTGGCAAAGATAAAACAATATGCAAAGAATCACATAGAGAGGTTACACTGCTAGAGGCCTTTGAGATTGACGAAGATGTCTATGATTTGTCAACTAGTAGTGAACACTTCAGAGCAGGAATTGGAAATATACTACTTCACAACACTGATTCACTATTTTTGAAAAACCCCACTGAACTTCAAATCCAACATGTCATAGAGCAAGCAAAAAAAGATCACGGTGTTGACTTGGAAATCGATAAGGTGTATCGATATTGCGTGCTTAGTAACAGGAAAAAAAATTATTTGGGTGTAACTAAATCCGGCAAGGTCGATGTAAAGGGACTGACAGGCAAAAAATCACACACACCTCCATTTATCAAGAAACTTTTCTTCGAACTACTTGATGTGCTCTCAGAGGTACAAAATGAGAATGATTTCGTGCAGGCAAAAAAGCAAATTTCAGACAAGATTGCAGCATGTGCAAATAAAGTACAGTCAAAAGAGATTCCTCTAGAAGATTTGACATTTAATGTAATGCTAAGTAAGGCACCGTCTGAATACGTAAAGACCATACCTCAGCATATTCGGGCGGCAAAACTACTTGAGAATATACGAGAGGTAAAGAGAGGTGATAGAATATCATACATCAAGGTAATAAACAAACCTGGCGTAAAGCCACTGGAACTTGCAAAAAAAGATGAGATAGACTCTAAAAAATACATGGAGTTTATGGAATCCACATTAGAGCAGATTACATCTTCGATGGACCTAGATTTTGATGTTATACTTGGAAAGCCCAAACAAATGGGACTAGATGACTTTTTTTGGAGCTAAATCATGGAAGATATACCACTGACTATTCTAGGTACAGTTGCAGGGATATTGATTCTGTCTGGATGGGTTCAACAGATTATCAAGGGATATCGTACAAAGAGTTTAAGGGATCTCTCAAAATATCTTACCATACTCATTACCGCAGGAGCTGCACTCTGGCTTGCCTATGGGATTATTGTATCAGATATCTTTATCATACTAACAAACATTGCGGCAATATTTCTCATGATGACTGTACTTGCAATGAAGAAAAAATATGATAGACTCATCCCTAAAACCTGATTTGTATGATTTACAAATTCGTGGCTTTTTCTAATAAAACTCTGATATTATATCCGTATTTGCTCATACCCTTGAAGCAATCTTGACTGTCAAGTATATGGAATGGATTTTGATATGTTAGAATATTTGATCATGTCAGTAATGTTGAGATTTACCAAAACCCAGAATTTGTGGAATCAACAATGTAAAACAAAATTGGAAATTATGATCCCTCTATTATTGATATTGAAGACACAATCAAAATAATTACAAGCGTGTAAAGATACTCTGTTATACTGACATTTGATGGGAAGACAACACCCTCAGGCTCTACGGGCTCTATGAAGATGTAGCTTATTGACTATCTGAAATTAATCTGTAGTGATGGGCAAAATTAGACTAATGGTATGACACATTTTATGATATTGTGATTTGGTGGTATGATTTAAGTAATTTTACCCCAAATATTGGAGTGATTTTAGAGGATTTGTACAAAGTATCACAAAAGCATAATCAAGGGTTAAATAGAATACT
>JAPOPJ010000296.1 GCA_026712925.1 Nitrososphaerota archaeon | reverse complement strand
GTTACATATGCATAGGTATCCGTGCCTTCTACTTGAATCAAATATCCACCTGCTACAAGATCAAATGAATAATCACCGTTTGTTTCTGTAACGGCTCTGCTGGTATCTGATAAATCAGCAAGATTTACTGCAATTACAGTTCTTCCAGATATGCCTAGTTCTCTTGAATCTAATATGCCGTTATTATTTGAGTCTGCGTAAACCTTGCCAGATATGCCTGTTGTTATCACGGGTTCCGGACCCGGCATCATGATATCATCAATCATATTTTGGAGCATGGTTAACACGTCATTAATGGATACAATATGGGTTTCTACATTTGTTATTCTGTTTTCAAACTCATCAAGTTTTACAGTTAATGGGTCTCTAATGGGATTTGTGTATTGTGGTGCATCGACGAAATTTATAGCTGAAATCCGTGCCTCGCATTTGGGATATTCGACACGCTCGTAACTAAGTAGTGTTATGAACAAATCTGTAAACTCTGGCTGCAAATTAGGGGATATGCTTAAAGAATATGGCCTGTCACGTTTACGGTCTTGCTCATCAAATCCTATGATTTCCAAAGTTATACTTCTCAACGTCAAAAAGTTGTTGTTGGTTATCAAGACAGAGGTTGCGGTTCTTCCAGAATCATAAGTGATGAAACAGTCAGATACTTCCACAATGACGTTTTGGAATATGAGTGGCGGAACACTCTGTGCGTGGGCTTGTTGCACAATATCATAACTAAGATACTCCGTGTTTGCCATATCATCGTATGTATCCACAGCATGAAAACCAAGCCCTATTACGACTAGAAAAATTGTACCATACAGTGTCGTCTTTTTGGCTTGATTCTGTCCAAACATTAACTGTGAACTAGAATTAATTTTCATGTCATTTACACCCAATTTCTGTTACAAGTTTTGTGTCATTTGTTATGATATATTCTAATTTGTATCGTATTGGGGTTAATTGTACTGGTTCACATTTTACCATATTGGCATAAAGTGATTCTGAATCTGGTGCAGTAGATCTGCTTTTGCTATGTAGTGATATGGAAAATAAAACTATACTAAAAACTAAAAATGCAAATTTTACAGGCACAAATCATAATGAAAAAACAGTCTTAAATGCTTTTGGGGTTGACATACATGTATCACTTTAGTATAGTTTGTACAACTTGTTAGCGGCTGTTTTCTATATGTGGAGTTTTTCTAGGCAGTGTGATAGATATGATTCTATGATGGGTGTGGTTATTTGCATGATTCTGCTAACACCTTACACCGATGTACTACACAGCATTTCATGTGTATAGGATTGGCGCTATAATTACCATCTCTGGTAGGTAGCACGGCATATCTACTATTCTGATATGAAGCCATATTGTGGCTAGATTTTTCAACAATATTGATACAAACGGATAACCCTCAGTTGTACCTGTTTTGGCAAATTATGGGATGTGTATTATCACTCTACGGGGGTATGATATCTGGCACATGTTTGGATATGTGTCCCAATCGTACCTCTTACCCTGCATATCATACCATATATCACATCTTTGGTAGGTTTACTGGCAGTTCTATTGACAGTTTTACTGGCATGTGTCTTGTTTTGACTGGCATGTTCTCCATACAAAACCACATGCCAAAACTTTGCTAAAACTTTATAAGGTTTTTGAGAGTACGTGATATGAGTTGTTTAACTATAAAATGTATCTGATTTTCCTGTTTGCATCTATAGGGATTAGCATTGCCTTGCAGCTAATCCTGCCGTTCCCATGGGGCTTGGGCGTGGCACTTGCACTCTTTATCTTATTCCCACTAATGCTGAGAAGACGCCAGATGAGTCGTATGAGAGGGTATGGCAACTCAGACTCCTCAGGAGGTGGGGGCGGCTTTTTCGGATTGGGCTCTTCTGGCGGTGGTAGTACTGTACGCTATGTCTGCCTTGTATGCAATAACAAGCACAAAGGCGGGTCATGTCCTCGTTGCGGCTCAAAGATGCAGAGAGCTGACTTTTAGAATCATACCATGAATCATGTCTCTAGATAATTTGCGTCAAAAGGTAATCTTTCACAATTCTGTGGATGTCTGGATTGCATCTTGTGCTGAAAGGAATCAAAACTGGACAGACATAAATGACTATAAAAAATTCATCTCATTTCTACTTGAAAATAAACTAAACATGAAGGCATTTGCATTGTGTGCACATGAAGCAGGAGATGATGAAGCAGATAGGACAAAGTTTGCTGAATCCCTTGCAGAATTTAAAGACGACCCAAACTATTCCATATATACGATCAAACTAAATGATTCTGCTCTGCAAATAATTCGCAAATTCGCCCAGTAAGTAGAGTGGTATAACTATAATCTTTTGATATCATATATTACTAATTCCGATTTTAGTTTGATGCATACCGCGCCATGATGCACACCATACCATGAATGGTTTACTTGCATGTGTGTACGGATATGAAAACCTAAATCATGTTATCTAGTATGATATGATATTACATCATCTCTTTAGTTTTGGATTAACAATTGCATCTAGTGCATTACCTATAAACACAAAGGCAAGTCCTGTAACTGCTATCATCATTCCGGGCGGAACTATCCACCACCATAAACCACGCGCAGCTGCTCCGTATTCATTTGCATCATGCAGAATCTGACCCCATGTGGGAAATGTTGGGTCCCCTAATCCCAGAAAACTCAAGCCCGCCTCTGTAGTTATTGCAGCCGGTACTGATATTGCTATACTTGCAAACGCGTATGGTAAAAGCTGAGGCAGTATATGCTTTAAAATGACTTTGGAGTTTTTTTGACCCATCATGTTTGCGGCCTCTACATACCCGCGTGTCTTGATTTGCAGTGCCATGCTTCTAGAAACCTTGGCAATACCTACCCAGCCAAATATCATGAGAAAACCAATCATGAGAAATATACTATTACTAATTGTAACTGATAATATTATCAAAAATGGTAGGGCAGGAAGTGCATATACTACATCATTGAACCTCATCATGACCTCATCAGTTTTTTTGCCCCTATACCCGGCATAAATCCCGTACAAAAGTCCCATAACTACAGATGCAATTGCAACTACCAATCCTATGAATAGTGCCAAAGGTGTTCCCCAGAGCAGTCCGACTGCCAAGTCCCTTCGAAGCTCATCAGTACCCATTGCCCCAAAAGCCTTGCCACCGATTATCAATTTTGATTCTGATATGTTATTTTCTGAGCCAACACTGTACAGATTCACCACAAATATGTAATGTCCATTTAGTGGTATGTGCAAATTACTTTGAGAAAAGACAACATCCTCTGCAGACATGCCATCTAGTGAAAATGCAAATAGTTCTGTATTCATTGCGGCATTTTTTTGCACTGTCCTATCAGTTGAGAATATTCTTTCATTATGGGTGGTCTGTGAATCCGAATATGGCAGTGATGCTGAGAGTAAGTCAAGTTTTACACCGTCTGGTCTAATAACTGACATTTGAAGTAGTGGTGCTCCCTCATATTGTGCTGAAAATTCGTAAATCATATCATTTGGAAAGTCATCATAGTTGTAATCAAGGTCAAATTGGTGTGATGTAAGTGATATATCACCTTGAATGTTTGTTATTTTTGGTGAGTTTAAGATTTTATGCTCTGGAATCTTTTCTGCTAGAAAAATATTGGTCCATGCAGGAATTGCCGCCTTTGGGTATTCTAGCCAACTGCTCGGATCATTCCACTCTTTGAATGTCTCTACGGGTATTATGATTACAGCCAGAATGGATGTAACTATAAGGGATAATAGTATGGTAATTCCAGCTATGCCAATTTTGCTCCTTGCAAATTCTCGTCTTATCTCTTGTGGTGTTATATTGCTCAATTTCCAGTCCTCACTCTAGGATCAAAGTACCCATAAAGCAAATCTGCTATGAATATGCTTGCCAAAAAGAATACTGTTAAAACATAGGTTGCACCTATAATTACTGGCAAGTCCATTACTGTAATTGCTTCAAAATATAGCCTACCCATGCCGGGCCAGTCAAAGACTGCCTCTGTAATAATGGCTCCACCAAGTGAGCCTGACAGGCTTAGTGCAAGAATTGTTATGATTGGGGGTGCGGCATTTTTTAGAGCATGCTTGTAGATTATCTTGCGCTGTCTGATCCCTATGGTTTTTTTGGCTAGTATGAAATCTTCTTGCATTATGCCAACCATGAAATTCCTTACAAGGTATGCCCATGCGCCAAACCCAATCATAACTATGGTTATGAGTGGCAGAGCCATGTGGTATAGTAAGGCTCCAATGTATGCCGGATCTGATGGCGGAATGGCAGGAGTTGCTCTTGCAGGAAAAATCTGATATACAAACGCAAAAAGAAATATCATTAGCATTCCAATCCACCATACGGGAAAACTAGAACTAATTATTGCAAAGCTTGATGTGATTCTATCCACAACTGAACCCACTCTACTTCCAGATAGTGCTCCTAGGAATATGCCAATTATGGATATGATTATTGTGGCAGTTGTGAAAAGTAGAATGGTTCTTGGAAGTTTTTCAAGTATTATATCTTTCACATCTGAAGATCCCAAATCACTTGTAAGAAATGTAGCATGACCAAAATCTAATGTCAAGATTTTAAACATGCTCAATCCGAGTCTCTGCGGCGAGTGCCATGGCTCATCAAGCCCAAATGTTATGATTCTCTGCTCAATCTGTCCCTGAACATATTCTTCAAATTCTTCCACTGAGGAAAAACTTTCTGCAATGGCAGGATTATCAGTAATTTCTGATCTAACTTGGAATGTGACTCCCTGCTTGAGGATAGTATCCATATTAGAGCCAACTAGTGCTATGGTAAGAAGTAGAGTTACCATCAATACTCCAAACATTGTTACCATACGGGTTGCAACATATCTCTTTAGGGCCACTAAACTCCTCATGGAATCTCGATTTAAATAACTAGTGTAATTGACTAAATCCCCTAATCTGCCTAGCATTCTAGGGTACACAGGCATATTTTATCATTAGTGTGCATGATGTGTATGTGTGGCATCAGTTGTGTGTATATGATAACCGATGTGATGGTAGGCTTTGTAGTCATATCTTGTAGATCTGTGGATGTATGGTGTATCTGCGAGTATTACAGGTATGTCAAAAGGGTATCTCAAAGGATTGTCAGGATATTAGAATGCTGTGGTAAAAAGACATGGTGTTGTGCTGTCATATATGATAAACTGGGACATTTTGCATAACTATACACAAATCCTAAATCCTAGTCATGTGGGGAGAATGTGTTGACTAGAGATATGTTTGATCCTGATCGACTTGAACTCACAAAACCTGAAATCCTTGCATTTTGCGACCGAATAATTTCAAAGTGGAACAAAAACCCATCAAAAAACGCGCAAAACATACTAGCCATGAATGCAGTAAAAACTGCCATCCTGTGGACTGATGATGATTCTCTAAAGGCCATCTGGGGTGAGATTGTCAAATGGTCTTTTGAGATTATGTATGAGAATGCATTGGCACAGGGCAAGGGCGGTGATGTTGACTGGTCTGCTGTATTGCGAAGCTTAAAGAGTAAAAAGTAACCCATTGTGAATGTTATCATGAGTGCAAGTACACTGCGAAAGGCAAAAAAACTAGTCGAGTCAGGTAATGTGGAAAAGATAGAAGACGGGCTATACCAGATTCGTTCATCATCTGATCCTGAAAAGTCATACTTTGTGACATCTGACACATGTGAATGCCCTGGTTTTAAAAATTTCTACAAATTTCACCATGGCAAGAAACTAAAAGCCAATTGCTCGCATTTGGAAGCAGTACGAATATTCATGCAAAATTCTGACTAGATCTCATCTAGTGCTGATTTTCCTACATGAATGTGATCTTTTGTAATAATGATGGGCCGCATTATTAAATTGGGGTACTTTACCATCAACTTTATAATTTGAGAGTCAGAGTATTTTTTCTCCCCTATGTTGAGTTCTTTGTATGTCTTGTCATGTTTGCGTAACAATTCGTGTGGCTTTTTGCCTGTCATTTTGATTATCTTTTTCAACTCTTCTTCTGAGAATGGGTCCTTGAAATAATCCCGCTTTTTCACATCTTCTTTCATTCTTGCAATTACATCTAGTGCTTTATTGCACGTATTGCAAGTACTCTTGTAGTAAATTTCCATTATCTTGTATAGATTTTTTTTACTAAAAAATGTTTAGTGTGTTTGGATAATGTACAGATTGTACATCTGATGCATCTCATAGATGGTATGTCTGTGTAGGTGGTGTGGGTATGGTGTGTTTTTTATACCGTGTGTGATTTTACTACATTTCCATCCCTTGCATCACCATCCCTTGCATCACCATCCCTTGCATCACCATCCCTTGCATCACCATCCCTTGCATCACTAGGAAATTTGTTTTAGTGCAATATTTGTAGGCACACAGATTCTGTCACAAATTGTATGGTTCATGTCGTATTTGATCTCTGATGGTGTGGCCATATTGACCCCACTATACTGGCCCCACATTATCTGATTCAATACAGTTTGAAAGATTCATCGATAATACTCATAATATCAGCAAAACTAAATTAATTAGGATTTTACTCTATGATAAATATTATACAAAGGCAAAGCTAGTCAAGGTCAGCATACCCAACAAAAACCATTTCCAGAGGTATTGTGAATGTGAATGTGGTATGGCTTGGAGTGCAGGATTTCAATACAGGCTATGGTATGAGACCGGAATGCCTGTTAAAGAATTTAATAAAATCCACCTAAAGTATGGATTTTGCTACACCAACATACCATACCACTTATCATTTTTGGCTATCTCGTATATGAAACTCTCACATCATGATGTCTCAAAACATGCAAGATATGTCCATATTGTGAAGAAATTTTTTAAAAATTTCGAGATCACCCATATACATGACATACAAAAAACTCAAATTCACTCATTACCATACCATATTGTATGATTTGTGCTGCGTGCGAGAGACGAAAACACTACAACTGCATTGACTGTCTAAATAACCACAAGACCTATCTCTGCCACTGTCCCTGCCATGATGAAAATACCAAGCCACACCCTGTGAACAAGTCACATTGTTAGGGATGGATTCAGACTATGGATAATGTTTGTAGATGTGACACGCAAATGTGGCATCCAAGCACTATATCACCTAGAACTATCCCCAAAACGCTTATCGACTCTCTGAGCCATCAGTTCTAGTGAGCTGGTATTGCCAATCTTTCGATATGTGAGTTTTTCTAGTGTCTTGATTATACTTATTGCAGTTCTATATTGTGGCTTGCCTGGATCATTTAATTCTCCATACACGCCTATCCCATGAATACCATTTATCTTTGCATACCCTAGTATGACTCCATTAAAGCCAATTATTATGGATTTTTGCGGAGCTGACTCTATACCTATATCGTGTATTTGTTCAGTTAGGTGTCTTGCAGTAGCAGTCACGTACGTCTTTGGTAATCCTTGACTCACTCTATCAGTACGCATGCCTCCTACAGTATAGATTAACTTGACAGCATGCTTTTTTGCAACATCAATCACATCTTGGCATACGGTGTTTAACTCATCACCTCTTTGCGGTTGTCCTCGTCCACCACCAAATAATATCATATCCTCAGTGTATCTATATTCCCATTTTTCAAGTGGGGCCTCAATATATCCACGTTTGTCAATTACATATGATGGATATTCTAGCTTTATGTCTCGGAATGGTTTTGTTCGCAGGCTACGATTAATAAAATTCATTACTATACTACCAACATCGCCCATATCTTGCATGGCTGCGATCATTATGGGTTTTTCCACTTTTGGATCGCATGTCTGCTGAAACTCCATCACATAATGACACATCTTGCTCTTAAAACATGTTCCCGTGGATCAAATTTAGATCCCTCATTGAAAACTTGTTCCAAAGTGTAGCAAGCAGGTTATATTTTAACCATTATATTTTTTTTGCTGCATTCATTTGATCCGAGAAGAACGTGAAGATTCATAAGGCAAAAAAATGTTTTACACACAAATTATGGCAACTACAGTAGAGAACTTTGGGACTCTAGAGTACGTACTTGACAAGTACTCAAAAATTTGGTGCTGGAAGATCTCTGGCCCACGTGCTGTTAGTATGGTATCTAGGCTAGTACCTGAGGCATGGTATGGTGAGAGTGTAAATGAGGTCATAATTCCTGACAGTCCTGAGAGTGTAAAGCAACTAAAATTGATTATGGACCGGTACCCGCTTGGTATCTTGTCAAAATCAATATGGCAGAGAAAAGTACGCAAGACATTCAAGCCCGGACCAACATTACCGCTAGTCAAACACAAGCTCCGACGAGCAAAGCCTGGAGACCAATTCCGGGGCAATCTACTGAACTTTCAAAAAGAGGGCTTGGATTTTCTGATAAAATCATCAGGAAATGC
>JAPOPJ010000293.1 GCA_026712925.1 Nitrososphaerota archaeon | reverse complement strand
CATATCAGTGACGTTGTACACACGCCAGCCATCAAGTGGTTGATCAAATGATGTAGCACCGTTGAACATGTTAGACATGTCAGTTACATCTGCTACACGCCATTTATCTAGACGATCCCAATTTGGTATATCCCCGTTGAGATCCTGGTTAAATGATGATGCAGACAAGAACATGGAGCTCATGTCAGTTACATTAAGAGTAGCCCAGTCAGATATATCTTGGTTAAATGAACGTGCATTTGCAAACATGCCAGACATGTTAGTTACATTAGAGACATCCCAAGAATTTAGTGGTGAGTTGAACTTTTGTGCAGACATGAATGTCTGCTCCATACTAGTTACATTGGAAACATTCCAAGAATTAATGTTTGTATCTAAAGAGCGCGCATATGCAAACATTCTATCCATATTTTGAACATTTGAAAGATCAGGTAAATCACTTGCAGTAACATTCATGTTAGCCGCACCATAAAATGCACCCTCCATGGTACTCCATCGGATATCACCCCATTCTGTGATTTCCTTTAGTTTGAGTGCACTATCGACATTTCTTTCTAGATTGATTCCGGGAAATGTGCGTTCTATTGTTACAGTGTATGTGCCAGAGGATCTGTATGTGTGGCTTGTATCCCCTGTGGCATTATCAGCATTGCCATCCCCCCAAATGATACCATATTTTGTTGTACCGTCAATAGACGGTATGGTTATTGTCTCATTTGGAGTACTAGTTACCCATGTAGTGACAAAGGCACCATCAGTATTGACAAGATCATCACAACTAGGTAATTCGGCATGGCCGCACTCGGCTGCAGATACATTTGAGAATAATAGTGGCACAGACACTACCGCAATTAGCATCATCAAAAACACACTTGTTTGCAATATTACTAAATTTTGGTGATGTGTGCAATATAAACATTGAATTTGCCAAGATTCTATTCTATTGTACGAAAATTATATCCACCTAAGATCAAGATGAAGATAAAAGATCACAACATATCAATCAAAGATAAAGATTGGAAAACATCTGACTGCCAAGGCCATACACCACACAGAAATATCTCAAAGACAAAAGCCAGACAATGGTGACAATCAAGATGGATTATACTCCAAAATATGTGGGATATTTGTTAGAGTTTAGTGTCATTGGTTATCCATATTCCCAAAACCACAGAATGACTGACTAGCAAATTTAATTTAGAAAATCATAGACATGCTGTATAAATGGTGCTAGTATAAAGCTAGAAAGCATGCGGTAAGACATAACCCGCAATATTAAAGAAAAAAAGAATTATTGGAACGGATCAATAAAAGGACAGTTCACAATGTGATCGCTGTTCATTGGTCTTGCAATATCTATGGTAATCTTGCCAGCATTACTAAATGCACCAATGTCCCCTACAGTTTCTAATAGTTTTGCATCAGTCGGATCATTCCACCCTATTACAAAGATTCGCCACATTGGACTATAGTTTGGATCACCTAGTGCACCTGATGCAATTCCAGGTTGAAAACCAAGCGGACCTGATCCTACAATACCATTTTTGAATTGGAACAAATCCACAGCTGCTGAACTTGCAATCAAGTTAGATATTGCAGGTGCATCAACTACACCCATTGCACCAGCAGGACCACTCGGGGTTGCATCAGTTACGATATAGTAAATGGTTCTCCCGTCAGGACCCCAGCCACGATGTGCAATAAATGTCACAGTCATCTCTTCAGTGTCAATATCAAGAATCTGTCCACCTCCGTATGGAGTATAATCAGTGAGAGTCTTGTCTTCTTTGACAATCATCTGACCATCAGGCCACACTATATGCGGCATGTTCAATACTACACCAAGAGGTGTAAGGAGCACTTCACCATTCTCTTCTGCTTTTAGAATCATTGCTTGTGAATCAAGTATTCTAGGAGTTGCATCATTAGTCCATGTCACATGGATGTGGCTAGTTAGTGCACTATACTTTTCTGGTTGAGCAGGTGTGCTGGTAAAGACATCACTTTGATATCCATGTACACCGCCACCCTCAATTCCGTTTGTAAACATGTACGTATCAGAGAGTGCAGATTCTGGTGCATTTGCAAGTGATGGTGCAAGTTCTACATTCCATCCATAATTTTTGGTAATTATTTCAGCATGTGTTGGATCACTAGAATCAGTGATGATGAAAAACACATCTCCGCCATCATAAAATCCATGATGTAGTGGAATGGTTGCAGGAACGTTTGCCCTAGACAATTTGAGCACAGAGCCTGAATCCATCACAGTTTCTTCTGCAGGTTTAGGCTCAGGTGTAACAAGTGTAGTCATTTGTCTGTTTTCAAGCCAAGCATCACGTCCGCCGGGAATTTTAGAGCATAATTCTAGTCCACATACTGCCGAACCAGCATCTGCATCTGCAAAATACCCCATAGTAAAGCTCATAGTGAATAGTGGCAGAACAGCAAATAATGCCACAAACTTTAGAACTTTATTCATGTGTTGTGGACAGTGTAAAGCCTATAAAAGAATTTACCAAAATGTCGCACACAACTCTAGACACTAAATTCATCAATATGATGGAATGATACTATGGTATAGTGTATGGTATGGCGTATGTCAAGTACTGCAAATTAGCCATTTTACTGTGCAGACCATTCTTCAAACCTATTCTCCACATAATTCCAGTTAATTAAATTCCACCATGATTCTACATAACTGGCCTTGTTGTTTTGATATTGTGTATAATATGCATGCTCCCACATGTCTAGTCCAAGTAGTGGAACCATTCTATTCAGCCAAGGACTGTCATTGTTTTGAGTTGTCATGACATTAATGCTATTATATGTGTGATTAAATGCAAGCCAACACCAACCACTTCCCTGAATTGATAGTGCTTGCAGTGTGAATAGTTTTTTGAATTTCTCAAAACTATCAAAATAAATCTCTATAGCATCTGCTAGTTTGCCTCCAGGATATTTATCAGAATTTGGCATCATGGACTCCCAGAACATTTTATGGTTTTCATAACCACCACCAAAAAAACTCAAAATATCTCGTGTATCATCTGGAACCGAGTCCATCTCAGAGAGTATTGATGTTATATATTGTGGGTGAGAGTCAGCACGTATCTGCTTTAGAGTTTCATTTAGACCATCAGCATACTCTTGATGATGTATTTGGTGGTGTACTTGTAAGGTATCTGCATCCATGTACGGTTCTAACTCATCATATCTGTATGGGAGTCGCGGCAGTTCATAGTGAACCATGAAAACCAACCTAGGACATTCAATATATCCTGTATGTGTGTATTATACCATAGGGTGCTATAACCATACGGTACGGATGTATGTGAGCTGCAGATATGTAAAATGTGGATACATGTGCAGTATGACCAGATAAATTCAGGCTTTAATGGCATGGTAAATAAATACGTCTGACAAATAATACACATGATAAAGCTAGGAGTAATAGATCTAGAGATAATTCATCTAGGAAATAGCAAAAAGGGTTCATTTAATGAGAGTGATATTGAGGGGTCTAGTCTAAAGCGCCTAGGCGTTGGAAGAATACTTGATTCCCTAGCATCATTACACGAAAGAAAGTTGCTCAAAGTAAACAAAAATGGCTCTTTTTCAGTTACAAATTCTGCAAAGCACATACTATGGGATAAGAAGGTTCCAATCAGACTCCGAATACTCAGACTCTTAGAAATTAGACCGGCCAGCCTAGAAGAAATTGCAGAAATTTTACACGAACAAAAAGATAACTTTGACGTAATAGAAAAGTTACGAAAAGAGCACATGATCCTCATGTCAGCTCTTCGCAAAAAAGGCCAGCTGGTAAAAATGTACGAGTTGCTTCCCAAGGGAGCAGATATAATAAAAGAATTGGAAGAACTTGTAGGTAATGATTACACCATAATTGATAGAATGGAGTTTCTAGTTACAATTGAGGATGTCATATCACACCTCGGAGATCTAAGATCAACAAACCCGGGCGGTACAACAGAGTACGTCATTGATCAAACCACAACAAAACTAGAAAAACTCAAAAAAAAGATCCAGTCATGATTGTTTTGAGTTAAGCCTATCATGTATTTGGGCTAGAATCAATTCTGCCTTGCCCTTGTTTTCATACGAGTCAGCTGATTCATCCATTATAGCATCAATCTCGTAGCTCTTATCTACTAGCACATTTGCAACATGGTCATCTAGTGTACCCTGTCCAATCAAATAGTATGCAAAGACTGTATTTTTTTGTCCAATTCTGTGAAGTCGGTCTTCGGCTTGTCTGTGAATTGCAGGACTCCAATCTAGTTCTGCAAAGATTACATATTTTGCACGACTTAGATTAATTCCCACATTGCCAGCACGTATTCCAGCAATGAGTAGTTTAGACTCACCACTTTGGAATTTATCAATGTGTGCTTGTCGTACCTTATCAGACTGTCCGCCAATTATAGAGACAGGTGAAAATTCTGCTAAACTCTCATGTAATAGTTTGTGAATTAATTTGTGATGACAAAACACAACAACACTTTCTTCAATCTCCATTATATTTTTGACAAAGTTTATCACATGAGGAAGTTTTGCAATACCTGCTACCTGCCTCTCACTTCTAATTGCACGCCGGTATGATGCAGACTTGTCAGATTCAGACTGGGCCATTTTTTTGTCTTCTTCTAGTCTGGTCCAGATTTTATCAAGCTCCCCGACATAGTATTCTGTATCTGATGCAATCACTTCTTTGTAGCGTACTTTATCTTTGAGCTCTTTGAGGACATCAGACTTTTTCCTCCTGAGCATTACATGTTTTTGCAGTTCGTGCCGGAGAGAGTTGCGTTTGTTTTCTAAAACTATGGCATTTCCCTTTTCATTGATGTAGCAAAAGTATTCACAAAATTCTTTAAAGCTTCCAAGTAATCCGGGTTTTAAAATATCTACAATTGGCCATATCTCAGAGCCTCGATTATATATCGGTGTCCCTGATAGTCCGATTCTAAATGATGTAGTAGGTAAGGCAGCTAGTTTTTTCACAGCCTTGTATTTTTGAGTAGTTTTAGATCGAAGATTATGCACTTCATCACATACTATGGTTTTAAATCCAACTTTGCTCAAATCCCTCATGCGCTTGTGAAGTAGTTCATAGTTGATGATGTAAAAGTCAGTTTTTGGCAGTGCGTGCTTTTTACCGGTTCTAATGATTGTAGTTGTAGGGGATTCAGAATCCAATACCCTGCCGTTTCTGCTCTTTTTCTTTACAAATTTTGATATTTCACGTTCCCAGTTGTTTAGTGTGACTAGCGGTGCTACTACAAGTACTGGAAATGTCTGTTTCTCAGTGGATACATATGAGAGTGTCTGTACAGTCTTGCCTAGACCCATTTCATCTGCAAGCAGTGCATTTCCT
>JAPOPJ010000085.1 GCA_026712925.1 Nitrososphaerota archaeon | reverse complement strand
TTCCGGGTCTGTCACATCAATAATTTGGACACCGTTATCAACAAGTGCCGTCACTACTGCATAATATTTTTCATTTACACTAAGCACGGATACCTGCCTTGCACCGGCAAGTACAGTGGAGCTCGTATCTTCAACCTCGCCTCTTGGGATTATAACTAGTTGTGCAAAGGATTCCTCAAATATGCCTAGTGATGATATAGCTAACAGTGATACGAGTCCTATTAGCCAAGTATTGGGGGGGGGGGTAGAATATCATGTCTTTATATGATTGAATCCGAGTGCATACATAAAATCTTATGTTTTGGGGTGTTTTGTCATATAACTATACCAGAGATTCATTATGAGATATTTTTAGTGCCTAAAAATAGAACTATATGACAAACTTTTTTGCAAAGTTTTGTTCGATCATCCGATAATTTAAATAGATTCGTATAAACAAGTGCCATATGCCTCAATCAATACAGCGCATGTCCTCCAAGATCGGATTACCGGTTGCAGGAATTGCAATATTGGCGGCCATTTTTGTCATTGGCTTATTTGTCTCATCCTTTGATCAGGGTCATATTCTGAGTCTTGTATATGGCGAGCAGGCATTTGACAACCAATTTCTCCATGAACTCACACATGACATGAGACATGCGGCAGGATTTCCTTGTCATTAGGAGTACCCCTTGAAGACATCACTATTCATTGTGATTGTTATAATATCTGGTGCATTTGCGGGTTTGGTACATGGCTCTGCAAATTTGGTTATAGTTGAGCCATATCTGGATAGTGCTACAAGTATAGAGCAACAAGGCTTGCTTGCAGAAGGGGATGATGAGGCAAGATTTTGGGCAGAATATGAAAATTATAGAACGTGGCAAAAAGGAGGCCAAGTTATCGCAGGGATATTATTAGGAGTCTCGATGGGGGCATTATTTGGTATAGTTTATGCCATATCTAGGGAATCACTCCCAGGGGGAAGCGACTTGGGAAAATCACTATTCCTTGCAGGAATTATGTGGGCAGTGGTATATTTTGTTCCATTTTTAAAGTATCCTGCAAATTTGCCAACTGTCGGTGAGCCTGAAACTCTAGCATTTAGAACTATTTTGTATCTATCCTTTGTGGCAATATCTTGTATGGGGGCAGTCATATTTTACAAGATATCAAAAAGATTCACCGGCAGGAAAAAACTTTATGCATTTGCCGGATATTGTGTTTTGATCATATCATCTTTTGTCATACTGCCAAACAGTCCTGATGATATATCACTTTCACAAGGATTGGTAGATGGGTTTAGGATTGCATCTATACTTGGAGTTTCGGCATTCTGGGTTATGATGGGTCTGCTATTTGGTGTACTGTGGAGTAAGTATAAGCCGCATATTCATACAGTATGATGTTAATCATTCTAATTCCATAGACTTGAAATGACACCATGCGTTTAAATAACTCGACTTTTACTTTTGTTATATATGACAAAGCGATTAACACTACCACAGCTAAAAAAATATGATGTTACACAAAAGGTAATTGAGGCACTTGCAGACTCTGAATCTAGGTCTATACTATTCTCCACAATAAAGCGTGGAAAAACAGCAGCAGAACTCTCTGATAAATTGAAAATCCCACTTAGTTCAGTGTACAAAAAATTATCAGACCTTGAAGAGCTTACACTAATCAAAGTTGAGCGTTGGATGCTCTCTGAAAAGGGCAGAAAATTCAAGATTTACCGCAGTCGCATAAGTAGTGCAGATATTACAATTAGAAAACCTGACCCTGTTCTGACTTTGGTGCCAAACTAGTGATATACATGTCAAAACCAAACATTATACAATTAAGTGAATTTGACGTGACTCAAAAGATTATAGAATCACTTTGTAATATCTGCATAAGAGCAGTACTATTCTCTGTAAGGGATAATCCAAAAGATGCAACACAAATCGCTGAAGAATTAAACTTGTCACTATCTACCGTATACAAGACACTCTCAAATCTTGAGGACCTTGCACTAGTTGAGATTGAGAGATTTATCATATCCCCAGAAGGCAAAAAAATAAAGCAATACAAGAGCAGAATAGGTAAAGTAGAGATACTTCTTGCAGGCACGGAGCCACGTCTTAATCTATACCCAAACACATCTGGCAGTAAATCTGACTAGCATATCTGGCTAGGATAACTATTAGGACATCATATAGTGCTGATGTGTGGAAACCATACAGCACTGATATGTGGAATCATACTATAATGTAGAGATTTAAGTCAGTTTCAAATATGATATATCATGTGGTGTATGATGATATGCTTGGCTTTTCTTATTCCTTCATTTGTATGGGTGAGTGCTGAGGAAGAACTCATATCACATCTACTAGTTGTAGATGGGAATAGCTATGAAATACCATACAGTGTAAATGCAGATGTAATTGCAATGGCAGTTGATACCGAACTAGACTCACTTCTTGTAGGGCTTGAAAATACACATGATTCTATAATGATTTTAGATTTACCACATGATATAATACGTGCAGAGGAAAACAAATTTGCAGTACTAGTCAATGGCGTTGAGACAGAGTACAAACTTTTACCAGGACCGGATGGTTCCATGATTGAATTTTTCGTGCCAGCATTTACAGAGGAAGTAGAGATAATTGGAACTTTTGTAATACCAGAGTTTCCACTCGGTGTGATGATGATATCTATAATATTATTAATCACAACAATATCACTATCAAGGTATAGGTTTGGTTTGTTTAGGTTGTAATTTTATCTAACTTGCCTGTATTTCTTGCTATCTTTATCTCTCTTGCAATTCTTCTTCCCATGCTGAGTGATTCTCCATATAATAGGGAATAGTATGGCGAGCCATCCATGTAGATGTTAGTACCTGCTACTATCCTTGCAGAAAACTCAAAAGATGTAAACTTTGCATTTTCATCATATACGCCTTCGATACAAAATGGCCCATTCATTCCGGGCTTTACCAATCTATTTGATGCCTGGACAAAGTCATCTCCCATGGTATATGCTTGCTCCAAGAGTGATTCTCGCAGGACTAGCGGACTATTCCCAATCACATTAAATGATGGCACTTTGTCCATCGTTAACTGTGTATTTGATGGGATTCTTGCCAATCCTTCAATGTCTGATTCATGTCGCTGGTCTACGCCAAAAAACTCCAACTCTTCTCTGAGTGGGGAATAAAAGAACTGTAAATATGCTAGTACGCCTGCTGCATACTCTTGAATGTATAGTGTTTCATCATTGCTTATGGTACCATCTTTGATTAATTGTTCCCTTTTTGCATGGTATTCTTTTTCAGAGCTTGCCATAAAGTAACCCTTGCCACCAGCTGCGCCTTGTCTTTTGACTATTACCAAATTCTCTATCTCATTTGGATTATTCACTGGTTTGGGAACCGGCAGGCCTGCCTCGCGCATCAAATTCTCTTTCATAGTACGGTCTGACTCCCATCTGAGAATCCACTTGTTTCCAAATACGGGTGTTTTGATGGATTCTATCTCTTCAGAAGACATTTGGGCAATTAACGTTCCATGTGGGATTAATACTGCATCATTTTGCTCAAGTATTATCTGGCACTTTTGGTCAAGTAATTCCTTGAAAGAATCTACCATAATAAACTCGTCAATAAATGGAAATCTCTTGTAGAGGCGCTCTCTTTTTTTCTCACAGATTAGGATGGTTTTGAGGCCTTCATCTTTTGCCCCCTTTAGCACCTGAAGTGAGCAGTGGGATCCTAGCGTGGCAACAGAAGTCATATAGTATGATAATATGGCCACACTTTATGAATTATGTGCAGATGAAACATACACAAAGATATCATCAATCATTTCTGTGGTTATCTCTGCTTTGATATCCTTTGGAATCACTTTGAGTATAAAGTCGTACATGGTGGTATTTTTGGGAAGGCTGTCTCTTTCTTGGAGCAAAGAATACACTGCAATACCATTTGATATGATGGCTATTGCCTTTTCTTTTGGTGTAAGGGGCATGGATATGATATATGGGATGATAAATTAAATCCTACCTGTGTAATGTACTATTCTATGATGTCCTAGTTTATGATGTCCTATTCTATGATGTCCTAGGATCATATCTTGGAATGGTGCCTAGGAAGGTTTTCTGAGGTTACCTATAGATCTGTTGGTAAAATGGTGGTTTTCAGAGTATAGTAGTGAAAACTCAAAAATTAGAAATATTTAAAATGCTCCCTCACTCTGTACTATATGGTAAATGTTCTGGTGATTGTACTGCTAATTGCAACAGTTTCGGTACCACTATTATTTTCAGATGTATCTGCTGTAGAGTGTGATTATGGTGAACTGCCTAGATGTGATGAACTTTTTGATACTAATGGTGCCTTTATCACGACTTGGGTAACTAGTATCCAAATGAGACCATAACTATACCATCTATTGATGGTACGACAAGCTATGGTGTCATTTGGGGGCCTTTTGTAGTTCTGCCTAAATCTGACTTTATGGTATGGTCTCTTGAGCCTAAGAAAAATTTGTGACAAACTTGTAATATGTGATATTTCATGGCTTTGTACCAATACTCCTGGAAATGAAATACAATCAGTAACAGGATCTGGTATGAGTAATATGATACAATATGATATAATATGATATAATATGGCATGTTTTTGACATGTATGTCACGACACTAAATCCACAAGATGTTAGTTCAAATCTCTTCATATCATACATCACATCACCTTCACATCATTTCCCACATCACCTTCATATCATTCCTCATATTATCTCTAACCAAACTTAATATTCACATAGTCTCGAATACCACAAATGGGAAAAATCAACATTGAAAAGCAAGACTCTGTAAAGATGTACAAAATCAGAAAGACCCTTGATGAGTTATCTCAGAAATCTGGCAGAGGCACTGAACTAATCACCGTATATATCCCAAAGGGAAAGCAACTCCATGAGATTGTAGGCTCACTCCAGCAGGAGCAAGGCACGGCAGATAACATAAAGTCGGATCTGACTAGAACCCATGTTGTTGACTCGCTAGGAAAGGTAGTTCAACGGCTCAAATTATACAAAAAGACACCTGCCAAGGGATTGGTGATGTTCTGTGGTGCACTTCCACCGGATGGAGGCGGACCTCTTGGAAGCGAGGTGGTAAGGGTTTGGGAGATAGAACCGCCAAAGGATCTAAACCAGTACCTTTACCGATGTGATGACCACTTTCATGTAGATATTCTAAAGGATATGCTAAAAGATGACAATCTGATTGGGTTTTTGGCAATTGATGCAAAGGATGCAGGTTGGGGACTACTCCATGGTAATAAAGTTGAATTTCTCACACAGACAGGCTCTGGTGTGGCAGGAAAGCACAGGCAGGGAGGGCAGTCTGCAAAGAGGTTTCAAAAACTACGTGAGATGGAACTTTCATATTATTACAATAGAGTTGCAACCACTACTCGGGAGTACTTTCTTGACATTTACAAGATAAAGGGATTAATCATATCTGGCCCTGGACCAACAAAAGAGGATTTCATCAACGGTGGATATTTGGAGTACAGACTGCAAAATATGATAATATCCACGATTGATGCATCTTATTCTGGTGCAGAAGGAGTGCGAGAAGCATTTGTAAAATCTTCTGATATTTTATCAAACTTTAGAATGGTCGAAGAGAAACAACTAGTCGACTCTTTGATAAGGGCGATAAACTCACACTCGGGGCTTGGCACATACGGGATGAAGGAGATAATTGGACTGTTAAAGAATAATGTGGTAAAGACTGTAATAATTACTGATGATACAAACATGTACCGTGTAGTGGGTGTTTGCAAAAGGTGCAGTGATATTCGAGAGGACATTCTAGAGACACCACAAGTAATACCAAAAAAGACTGAACTGACATCAAATCCGTGTCCAGAGTGTAACTCTATGGAAGTAGAGGCATCAGAGCAGGATGTGGTGGATTATTTGGAATTGCTTGCAGCAAAGACTGGAACAAAACTAGAGGTAATATCTGGCAAAGCAGAGCACGGCTTACAGCTTGCAAGCTTGGGCAAAATAGGTGCACTTTTGCGATACAACCCCGGGCACGCAAAACAGTCTTAATTAGAACAGCATTTCTAAAAAAACACATACAAGTTAAGAGTATGGGACATTGATATTTTGATATATGGTACAAAGATACTCGCACTATATGATTATGCCACAAGTATGAATTTGGGAATGTATTTTCTCTAAACCCTACTAAATTTGATATTTTGTGATTCTAGGTATATCACATCATATTGGTCTAGTTCTGTCCATCACTTACTTTGATTAATTCCAAATAATAGTCACTATGCTGCATGTACATTGTACCAGTGGAACCTGATGGTGCGGGTTTACCATCAAATGTAAGTATGGTGACAAATGCGTTTGTATCTTCTCCGTCAATATTTACCACCATGCTCTTACTTGGTGAGCCATCAATTCCTGTTATGTTTCGTGGTTTGTCTTCACCAGATATGGTGAAATTAAGATAACTATTGATGAATGTGGATAATTCTTCGTTGTATATCATGGTGATTTCATTTGGTGAAGTGATTTGCGATAATACCACGAC
>JAPOPJ010000291.1 GCA_026712925.1 Nitrososphaerota archaeon | reverse complement strand
TTTTACTGCAATACGATGTTTGATGGTCTCAAGGTTATGGACGGATTAATCTCTGAGAAAAGACAGCAAATACTACAAGAGTGGAGAGAACGACTGGAAAAATGGAAAGATGTGAGACAAGTAACAATCCCTGAATCAGAAATACCAAAAAGCAACATAGTTCCAGTATCACCACCTGCAAAACACTTGATAAATACTATTACACGCCTTGACTCTTCTCAAATCAACACTGCACAAGTCTGGGAGATGATCGATGAGAAATCTCTCTTTAAATTATCATGGGGACTGCGTGGAAAAGCAGGCCTAGAACAGCAAGAAGAACATGAGAGACTATTTGTAGAGTGGAAAGAACGCATCAAAAAAGAAGACATCTTTGAGCCAGTAGCAGTTTATGGATACTTTGGATGTAGTGCAAGTGGCAACACATTAACAGTCAGGCACCCGTCTGGTGAGAATATACCATTTAATTTTGCCCGCTCTACCAAACCCAGACACCTGTGTATTTCAGACTATTTTGGAGAAGATGATATCGTAGCATTCCAAGCAGTGACAGTGGGGAATAAAGTTGCCCGCATATTAGAAGAGTGGAATAAAAGTGACAAGTACACTGATGTGTACTATCTTCACGGTCTTGCAGTAGAGTTTGCAGAAGGAATGGCCGCATGGATAAATCAAAGAATCAAAGATGAGATGGGAATCAGTAAAGGAGGGCTGCGGTATAGTTGGGGGTATCCAAGCTGTCCGGATGTCATGCAACATAGACAGGTCTGGAAGTTACTCTCTCCTGAGGAATGCGGCATGACACTCACAGAAGCTGGGCAGATAGTACCAGAGCAATCAACTGCTGCCATAGTTGTTCACCATCCAGATTCTGAATATTTCATGTTGTAGATTCGACACTATGTGTGGTGGAATGTGTGGTGGAATGTGTGGTGGAATGTGTGGTGGAATGTGTGGTGGAATGTGTGGTGGAATGTGTGGTGTGACGTAAAGATATGGTGTGGTGTAAAAATACTGTACAATACATGGATACCATGATACTATGATAATGATTTATGAGAAATTAAATCACATACAACAAGTAGAGATAATTTCCTAAAATTAGATAATGTGTAGGTGTTATAGTTAGTATTTATCGTGAGGCCTGGGCTATTCTTTCTAGTTCGTGTTTTTTCTTTACAGACGGGGCGCTAGGATCATTTGATGCGGCCATTATTAGCTGTTCTGCCATGTGTTCTTCTATTGGTTTGGGGTTTGAAAACGTGGACTCTTTGATTGCATCTGCAATGAATCTGAGGGCAAGATCTACTCTACGTATTGGTGCCACATCAACTGACACATGATATACCGTACCACCATAAACAATTCTTGTAGTATCCTCGTTTGGTGCCGAGTATTCGACTGCTCTGACTAGCACCTCTACTGGGTTTTTGCCGGTTTTCAGTGAAATGATGTCAAATGCAAGTTTTACAGTATTGAGTACCTTGGTCTTTTTGCCAGACATCCTGCCCGTGTTCTTTGCGTATTTTTTACCAAAATGCATCGTCTTGTTGCAGAGACGTTCTACAATGTTGACTTCAGCCTTGTTGAATCTCTTTAGTGCAGAACGGCCATACGTATAAGGTAGTATCTGCTTTTTCAAAGAAATTGCAGTCTTTAGCCCAGGGTCATTGATTTCAATGTTTGAAGTATCCCACTTTCTAAACAGCAAGAGATTTTTTGTCTGTGTCATTTTGATTATCTCCTTGGCTTCTCCTTCTTGCCAATAACTAGTTCATGCAATGATGTACCATTTACCTTGAATACTTTGAATCTTACTCCTGGAATATCTCCCATTGCACCACCTTGTGTGGCACCCATTCCCTGAATGTGAACTTCATCGTGTTCATCAATAAAGTTCATCGCACCGTCACGAGGCAAAAATGCAGTTACAGTCTTGCCATTTTTAATTAGCTGAACTCTCACACACTTTCTTACCGCAGAGTTTGGCTGCTTTGCCGCAATACCTACCTTTTCTAAAACAATTCCACGTCCCTGTGGTGCGCCTCCAAGTGGGTCTGCTTTTTTATCTATTCCAAGCTCTCTTCTTTTGTATGTGGATATTGACCATCTTTGTCTCTTTCTCTTTGCAATCAAGACACGTCCAGCAAATAATCCGAGGGGTGATTTAGTCATTTTTTACAATTCCATTTTTGCCTTTTCAGGACTGTTAATAAGCACACTTGTAATATCAAAATAACGCTTTGCTAGTAGCCTAGCTTTTTCGGCATTTTTCCCATCCCTGCCTACAACAATTCCCTTTTTTCTCGCATCAACCAAAACTATCGCCTGTTTTGAACCATCAGAACGCTTATTTATTTTTACTTCAGAGACCAGTTTTGGGTTTAGAAGGTGGGTGAGGAACTTTACAGGATCCTCGTCATACTCTACTAGTTCGACGTTTCTTTTTACAATATTTTGCAGTGATTTAATGTGGATTCCACCCTTGCCAATTGCAAGGCCCATCTTTCCAGCATTAACAACAAAGATTGCACGATTTTGCTTTTCATCCTCAACATAATCACGAGCAGTAGCACCAGTAACATTTTGAAAGAGTGACATCATGCGCATTTGATCAGTGGTTAGTTTGATGGATTGTGTCATTGGTGTTCCTTTTTATCTCCAAAAATGTGTATTTTATTTAAACTTTCAAGGCCGATTGTCATTTCTTCTCCCCAGCCCCCGTATCCTTTAGAATTGACTTGATGCTTGCATCAGACAATGACGTAAATGATAGTGTTGAGATTCTAAACTGTAGGCCACACAACTTACCTAGTGTGACAGAAGTTCCATGAAAGTTTACTAGGGGTACCTGATCCTTGTTTGCCTCGGACTCAATTCTCTTGGACAATTCTTTTTCAACGGACTGGGACAAAACGACTAGTTTGGAGTCTTTCACCGAGTTCAATACCTGCTTGGTGCCCATCGTAAGGCTATCTTCTTTTAGGGCATCCTTTAGCAATTTCTCCAGTATCTTACTCATGCGTATCCTTATCGATCGTCTTGCTAGGCCTTTATAGGTTTATTGGGAAAGGCACTTGAAAGGTGCCTGGCCTTGTTATGGTCGCATTGTATTATAGCCGCATAGTTTGATACATCTTTTAGCAGTCATTGTATGATGATGTGGTCTGCTAGTATGCATGTTTCTAGTAGGCATATTTAGTCGGCATACAATACAGTATGAGTATAGTGCTATGCCAGAATACACCTGCTAATACACACATGTACAGACTAGCCCACAGTGATTATAATATACTGTTGTAGTGTAAGTGGAGTCTGTCCTGCTAAAGAATCCCATACAAATGCATCCACAGTATAGTTGCCAGAATATTCAGGAAACCATGACTGCGAAACCTCAACAGTTTGAAGCGGACCAAGATCCCCACGAATCCATGAGATTGAAACAACATAGCCAGAATCATCTTTTACTTGGAGTAAATACACAAATGGTTGCAAAAAATCCTGCTTGTTTGTAAGCGAACTAACAACTTGGATGCGTTCTGCTACTGAGAATACTTCTAGTAGATTTCCCGAACCATCAGCAAACAAAATCTCAGAATTTGTAATTCTGTCAAGTGTCATGTCTGATATTATACCAGTCCGAGCCATTACATTAAGACTGTCAGATTTTGAATATGGTTCAGGTAGTGTATGGTCTTCATACCGAGCATGTATCACATCCCCTGGAATTGCATACAACTTGTCTCTGCTAGTTGGCCGGTCCTGTGTAAAGCTCATATCGACTACAAAAACCCCAGTGTCTTGTCCAGATTCAGTTGCAAGAATCACTACCCCTACATCATCAGAGTCAGAAGATACAATTATTGGGATTTGATCCAGTGCATCTGGATTCAAGTTAAGATCATAATCTGTCACACGGATTTGAGCAGTGTCATGAAATGAATAGTACTCCTCTGAAAAGCTGATGCGTCCTACATTCCATGTTATCGGGATGGATTCTGTGACAAAGACACCGTCAGCAAATTCAAATGATATAGTCACTACAGCGTCCCTATCTACTTCTAAGAATCCGCCTGTAGGTCCACTCCCCAAAGTTCTTGGTGCAGTATCAAAGTTGCCATCACCATCCACATCATGCAGGAATCCGGTAAGTGTGACTCTAGCTGCAAAAACTCCCGAGTTTGGCTCAGTCTCTGTAAATCTATATGGCTCTAGGCTATGTTCTCGGGTGGAGATTCTTATCGGGTTTTCATCATCGCCTCCAATAGAGTCTATTAGGTGTCGGTTTGTGTTCCAACTAGGCGCGGCAATCGTTACTTGAATCTTATCAGTCCAAGTGTATGTCTGCTTGTCAGTAAAGATTGGAGAATATGGAGAGTTATAGTCTGGAATGTCCTCTGCAAGCGCAGGGAGTACGAAAAGGACAAGTAGTTCAATTAACATGTTTGATAAAACATTACAAAATTTAAAAACAATACTACAAGCCCGGCTAGAGGGAAACATGCCTAGGTAGCTCAATTCAAAAACTACACAATATACAGAAATCATACCACATACAGAAATCATACCATCACATACCGATTCTATTGGCACAGATCTTACCTAGACTCCGTATAATGACGGTCTGGTCTGATCCAAAGACAAAGAGCGCGGAAGACGGGACTCGAACCCGCGTGTACCTAAAGACATCAGATCCTGAGGCTGACGGCATGCCAGACTTGCTGACCCTCGTACAACGTTTTTTTACCCGTGCTATTACTAATACAATAGGTAGGCACTGAGGCTGAGAAATGGGTGCATCATGCTTGCCTTTATTTTCTAGTAGATCATAGTATCAGTTGTTGTGAGCGAATTTTAGTAGAAAAAAGAGGGCAGTGATACTATAATCTTCCCAGTTCGCCATCTGCCATCATTTTGTAGAGGTATTCACACTTCATGTGACCCATACATCTAGACCAGATTCTACACAGGGTCAGAATCACCTTTTACTGCTTACCAGTCCACAGTCCTTGGGATTGTAGATGCATGATAACTATTCACGTCCATGCTTTTGCAAACACAAAACCAGCACACATTCTTTTCCATCCCTATTTTGTTTTTAGGCATGGTTTTGTATAATGTCATATTTTTCACACATGTGCTAATATCTGATATACGTACATGTACCAAATTATAGGTTAGCTTGATATACAGATTGAACAGATTTTTATCGAGTCTCTATTTTGTGATGAGTATGGAATGGAAAACGCTACAGCATAACGGAATATTGATTCCTCCCGAGTATGAACCACAGGGCATAAAGATAAAGATCAAAGGGGAGACTGTAGATTTGACCCCCATCCAAGAAGAGATGGCATACCAGTGGGCAAAAAAGAAAGACACGCCATACGCACAAGATGCAGTATTTCGAAAAAACTTTACATTGGATTTTGTATCAGCTCTAGACCCCAAGTTCAAGGATACAAAGTACGAAGATATTGACTTTTCCCAAGCTTACAGAGTTGTGGATTTAGAAAAAGACCGCAGAGATATGATGACAAAAGAGGACAGAAAGGAGCTTGCAAAAGAGAGAAAGGAGAAGCGTGAGGAGCTCAAGGAGAAATATGGAAAGGCAGTCATGGATGGAATAGAAGTAGAGGTTGGAAACTATATGGCAGAGCCACCAGGAATTTTCATAGGCAGAGGTGAGCACCCACTACGAGGAAAATGGAAGACACGAATCACCGAAAAAGATGTAACATTAAACCTAGGCAAAGATGCAAAAATTCCAGACGGGGATTGGGCAAAAATAGAGAACAATACAAAGGCCATGTGGCTTGCAAATTGGATCGACGGACTCACGCAAAAGAGAAAATATGTCTGGCTTGCAGACACTGCCAACATAAA
>JAPOPJ010000290.1 GCA_026712925.1 Nitrososphaerota archaeon | reverse complement strand
GTAAACCCGACATCATCTGGATTTTATCAGGCAAATGTAAAAGGTGTTATAGTAGATACACCGATAAGCTTGTCAATGCACCCGCCCAAGGTAAATGACCGCACCTTTATAGAATTTCCACAACCTGCTGATATTACACTAACGCAGGTAATAGAGGGACATACAGCATTAATTGCAAGTGTACATGATCTCAGTGAGTCAGTAGATGCCTTGGAACAGTCAGCTCAAGATTCTACAGTTGGCTATGCTGGCATTGGAGTTGGAGCAATAGGGATTGCAGCAGCTACCATTGCTCTTGCAAGGTCTAGAAAATAACCATCACATCATACCATATCACTATACCATCATATCACCATACACCAAACTGTTCACCATATCACCATACCGCCATGGTAATCACATCACACCATTACACCATGGTAATCTAAAATAGCACAGAGTAATCAAAACATCATTGAATGACAGGCAGTTTGTAGCAGTGGGTCTTGCAGTAGGGCTGATTACGCTTGTATCATTTGTAGTGGTGATAGGCCAAGGAAGCGTGCGGCATGTTGAGATATTCTGGCCTGAAAAAGTAGAGCAGACAGTAGCTTTTGAGGGCTCACAAAATAGTGTAAGACTGACAGGCATTTTAGGAACCGCAGAGGATAACAACCCTACACTAATCATGAGGACTGGCTTTGCCTACATACTCACAGTAGAAAATCGCACAGACAGCCTCCACAGGCTGTACATTGATGGATTTAATGTGCAGACTGACTTGCTAGAGCCGGGCCAGTCCGATATAATCACAATATATCCAGAATCAGAGGGAACGTACAACTATTACGACAAGAGGCAGAATCTCAAACTATTAGGCCAGTTAAAGTCAGTTCATGTAGTTCCATCTGATGGCTTTACAGGGTTTTTCAAGGACTTGATTTAGCATGGAATTGTACAATAATATCCAATTGCACCATACTTGTCCATATATGAGATACTTGCCAAATGGAAAGGCCGATACATGGAAAAGAGTGCCGTAAAAAGATAAAAGTATGGGACAACAAAACCTTAACCAAAAAAATGAGTAAAAATGACAGAAAGCAACTATGATATTTTGGGAATAGTAGAGGGCTCTACTGAAAGGGAGATACGTGATGCGTTCAGGCGTATGGCATTACAGTTCCATTCAGACCGCGGTGGAGAAAACGAGCAGTTCATAAAGATTAAGCAAGCTTACGAGGACCTCAAGGTAGGCAAAAAGTACCCAGATACAGACATTGAAAGGCTCAAAAATTCCCGAGTCTACTCTGGCGATACTGAAGAAGAGGTGCGTAGAAAAAATCAAGTTTTAGGCCAAGAACTATCCAGGGAGATGAAAGAGGCCCAAGCATGGGCAGCTCGGCTTCAGAATACTGGCTCTACTGCTACAAGGCTTTTTGGCTCCAAGACACTCGGCGAGATAGAACTAGAGAGAAAGGCAAATGATGCTCTGTGGATAAAGGGAAACATCATGGCAGGCAGTCTTGCATATGGTGGTCCTATAACTATGCAGGGAAACATATCTAGCCCGTCATGGACTGAAGAGTTCAAGACGCGCATCTGTGTGACTTCTGGTGATTTCAAGTTTGTAAATGCAGTAGAAAACAAGTACAGAATTGAGAATGGTGCAATACTTGAAGTAGAAAATGGTAATGCCGTAGTTGGTAATGTGTTTGGGCGAAAATTCCGGGCACAAGATCCTCAAGGTCGAGTCGGCATATACCGTACTATCGAGCACCGAACACACATCCATGTACCTCGGGGGAAGATTATAGCAGAAAACATTGTCAATACTGTACTACTAGAGGCTGATTCCATTATAGTGCTAAACATGGAAGATGATGTTATTGCTAGGGCACGCGAGGTTTTGTTTTATGGAGACAAGCTCACCTATGATTGTGTTATAGAGCTTGCACGCGGTGGAACTATCAGATTCTTTGCAAACTTTACAATACAGGGGATTAGTGGTGATGCAATAATAAAACTTGAAGGTGGCAAGCAGGTAAGGCTTTTTGATATAAAAACCAAAAAGATTCGTGATCTTGCAGATGAATACGTACCTGATAAAACCCGGTACAGTAAGGATACAACAATGGTAGGCGGCGGCTTTACAATAACATACGACATGCTAGAGAATCTCTCAAAAAAACCGACAAGAAAAAGCAGGTGGCGACTAGGCCTCTAGGGTGTAGATTTCATATCATATCTACTAGACATCATATCATGATTCCAAGCTTTATCATTACACTATGAATCACACCAGTGATGCTAATTGTACCACAGTTATGATGTCAAGATGATTTAGCATTCCATACTAGCACCCATACTAACTATACTAGATGTACTTTGCAATAGGTATAGCAAACAGATACGCACAGCTGAGTTAATATTGTTCTGCGGTATGCCTTTTGTACGCATGCAGACACTTGGAAATCTTGCCTCATACAAGGCCTATGTGCTCCCTATGGCACGCAACAGATT
>JAPOPJ010000242.1 GCA_026712925.1 Nitrososphaerota archaeon | reverse complement strand
TTCCAGTAAGCTCTACTGGTTCTATGTACATACAGCATGCAGATCACTATTTGGCATTGATTCAAGTTAGTGACGGTCAGAACTAGACCAAACAATATTCTCCCATCATACAGTATCATATTACTCTAATTATAGCACTTGCAATGAGATAATTTTTCAGGGTTGCGGATGCGCAATATATGACTCACACCATAGCAACATATAGCAAATTGACAAGACATACAGACCCTTCATATTAGATACAATTCATACCATACCACTACACATGGTTTAATATCCAAAGTGTCATGATAAAATCATGGCAGAACCAAACTATGCAGGAAACATAATTGTAAACCTAGCAAGTCTCCCGGACTTTTTGAGAAAACCAATCCTAAAAAAAAGGATGGTAGAGTTTTTTGATCTGCCTGAAGATGAAAAGGTACGTGTAATATCAAATGCGCTTGAGGCAGGACCAGACATTCCATTTCCCAATTTTTCAAAGCTGTTCAAAACGTGGCTTGAAATACTAGCCACACTACCAGCAGAACAACGAAAAGGGTTATTTGGCGCATACATAGATGCTGTGGCACAATCTCCTGAAAAGCTGATCAGATTCCATCTAGATGGTATCCTAGAGATATTTTTGATGATGAATAATGAGGAAAAGAAGATCATCTCACACACCATAGTAAATATCATTAACATGCTTTCAGAGGAGAAAAGAAGAATCATTCTCTTACTAATTCCAGATAATGCAAAGAAACAACTAGGTATTTAGGATTCCTGTGGTTTGTCTGGAATCCGGTTGTCTTCGTTGGAATAGTCTATAACATCACCTTCTGGTGTAAGGACACCAACGAATATCTTTTCATGTTTTTTTAACAGTTTTCGGTGATCAGGCATGGACATATCTAGTCTCATCTCATTCATCACCATGATTCGATACTCTTTCCATTCAGCCCAGCATTTATTGCATGCAGGGTACTTTGTAGCCACCATATCCAGATTTTCGTTGTCTGCAATGACTACCTTGCACTTGGTGCATGTACGGCTCATGAAATTTCTCAGAGGCTAACTACTTTTATCTCTTATTGAGTGCGAGCACATTGTGTATAAGCACATCATTACTGCCACGCTACTACATTACTGTCACACCATTAGAGATATCTGAGGGTGCAATACAGACAAGCACCACAGCATTGCTGAAATCATCAACAATGCCGTGGTATTTTTGCGATATAGTGAAAAATCTAGGCACGAATGATTTCTAGTATGGCATTTACCTAAACCAATAATAGATAACACAGGCAAAGACACATGTGAAGATCAAGTGTCCCAAATGCAAGGAAAATGCCGAACTTTCCATGGATTTTTCATTTGTAAGGTGTGAAAAGTGCGACTTGGACATGAGTTATGGCGAGTATGTAAAATTTGTAGCACACAACGAAGCAAAGTATTCAGATATTCTAGGTGATTATGCCGGGAGTACAGAGGGGCAGTCATCAGGCTCACTAGATGAATGGGACTAGGAAAAAATTGCTATGAGGTTATGCTCCACCATACACAGTATCCACTTATATCATCACATCATTAGATTAGGTTCTAAATACATCATGCCTGCAAACACGACTATTTTGTAATCCATATGACTGGTAATTTTTGTGGAGTCGTGGCAAAGACCACATCATAGATGTGCAGGCATTATAGATTAAAATAATTAACACTGAGAACACTACAATACCGTTGGATTTTCTGTTAGAAAATATACTAAACCTGATAGGGTTTTTAGTTGGACTTGGCATTGGTGTAATGTCACTTGTAGGATTCAGAAATACTGGTAGCCCTACACTATTCAGACTAACAATTGCATTTTTCTCAATTAGTACAGGATTTTGTGTGATATGGATAGGATATATGGTAGAAGATATAATCATAAAATCTGGTGCCATAGAAAAGTGGGTGCAGGCCCTTGGAATAGGAATACAAACAGTCGGGTATTTCTTTATCGCCCTGTCACACAGCATAAAATCATTCATGCCAAAGTCAAGATACTTTCGCAGTGTCGGCATGTTTCCACTCTTTCTTGTCTCCTCGGTTCAGATAGAGCACATATTCAGATCTGTATCATTTATTTTGCTGGCATATGGTGCCATCGAGACAATGCTATCATATTTTGAAAGCAAGAACAAGAGAGTGATATCAGTTTCTACTGGACTTGCCATGCTGGCACTCGGTGAATTTCTCAGTTGGTACTCGTTTGTATTTCCAGAACCAATCTTATACTATGTATCAATATCAATAAAGATTGGAGGGCTTTTATTATTATTCATCCCAATAAGCAGAATCCCGTTAACTAGAATAAAATTTGATGAAAATATTTGAAGTAATCAGCGATATAATTGGAATATAATCTCAGGGTAAATACAAAAAATCAGATAGAAGTAGTTTAGTGTTGGAAGCACATCTTGAATTAAAAAAATGCAACAAACATCATGCAAGAAAACAAGACAAAGCAGTCAATGTAATTCTAAAAAACAAAATGTTGTAAAAACTGCTGATTCTCTGGCATGACATCTATAGAGGAGTGTATCTCCAGAATATCACAATGATACAGTTAACCCACCGGTGGACTCACATGACATGTCACAGGGGTAACATGAGAAGGTTTGGTTTTTATTTTCAATACTGCCATTAATAATACCTTGAGTGTAAGAATGGTAAATTTTATCCCCTGCCATTACCATCACTGTCAAATCCGTGTTGCGCGTTAATCACCACCCATTGATTGAATATGATTATAGATGCGACAAAACACAGCACCCATATTCCTAATCATCTCATTTTGGCTGTTCAGGGCAAAAACCTACGATTTTCACTACCGGTGGTTAACTGTCGAATAATCAACTTTTATTAGCATTATACACGCAAATATATCACGATGGACAAAGAAACTATTGATCAGTATGTGTTGACAGTAGTAGCCATGCAAGATATAGAACCAGAAAGAGTACCGGACAATTCGATAAGAGGAAAAAATTGGTTACAAAAGATCATGTACATCGCATCAAAGTCTCACGGTGATAATAGATTCGGATTCAAGCCGCACAAATATGGCATGTACTCTCCAAGATTAGATGAGGCCATTACTAGATGTTCGCAAAATGGACTGATTTGTATAAATCATCCTAACCGTGACGGTCCAATACATATAACAGCCAAGGGAAAAGAAAAGTTGGATTCTGACAAATGCGAGGGTAACATGCTACTTGAGTTGCAGGCAATAAAATCATTGTTGAACAATTTGGATTATCGACAGATGATCGTTTACTCGTATGCACTATTTCCAGAAATGGCAAAACACAGTGAAATTGTAAGTGACTTTGAATCGTGGAGAGTAGAGGAGGCTATTACCATGTACCTAAAAGGTTCAGTGTCATTTGCTTTGGCTGCAACCATATCGGGTCTGGGTCGTGATGGTTTTGAGAAACATTTGCGAGATGGTGGAATAGAGCCTTACTCACCACTGGTACACACCAAAGTAATAATCCCCATGAAAAGACCAGAATTTTAGTGGCAACAGAATGACAGTATCTCACTATTACATGGATACATCAAGCATATTTGATCTAGATGCATATGGTTTAATCAAACGCTTACGTAAAGTAAAGATTGTTTTAGTACAAGAGGTATTTAATGAAATCAAAAACCGCAACCTCAAATGTTGACTTGTAAGAATTGTAACAGATCGCGGACCTCAAAAACGTGCAGTGTTTATACCCAACCTATACTCTTTGGATTATGGAGAAAAGGCAATCATCACAGCTATGGTTTGTGATCAAAGACATAAGAAACGACGGCGCATATACGTATCTAATGATGCCGCCACACTGGAATTTGTTGGTATGGTTCCCAACTATATATGTGAGAACAAAATGGATACATCTGAGTTTATCATAAGCATGTATAAAGATGATATCGTAAAGATAAAAGACATACGCAACGTACTTTCATGCACTAGTAGGCCACCCAACAAAGAATGTAGAAGTCGTCTTGAGCGTTTAATAGTATAGGATAACGTCGGGTCTTTTTTTAGATTGCAGATTGATACCTCCACATTTTGTCATTCATCTTTTTAATTTCCTTTCCACGTATCGACTATATATTTTGATGTTAAAAGAAGCAATAGATGTTGTATGATTTTGCATAGTTTAATCTCTAGACATACTCCACGATGCATATGATATTTTCTTCCTTTGTCTGTTATGGTTGTTCTTGAATCTAATAAAAGAAATTATGGGTAAGAGTACGTATATCTTTTAATGTTAAAACAGTTAACCCACCGGTGGACTCACATGACATGTCACAGGGGTAACATGAGAAGGTTTAGGTTTTATTTTCAATACTGGCATCAATAATATCTAGAATGCAAGGGTGGTAAATTTTATCCCCTGCCATTTACCGTCACTGTCAAATTCGTGTTGCGCGTTAATCACCACCCATTGATTGAATATAATTATGGATGCGACAAAACACAGCACCCATATTCCTAATCATCTCATTTTGGCTGTTCAGGGCAAAAACTTACGATTTTCACTATCGATGGGTTAACTGTGATATGGTATGGATGTAATATATTGAAATGGTGTGAAAATAAAGTGTGAAAAAGGGATAATAATAGGCGTGAGAAATCAGGGAAAATTTTGTCAAATTCTTTTATCTTTTTAGTATATTGAAAAATATCAACTAATTATCATATAAAATAACACCACATACCAGTGTAGGAATGGCCGAATACAGGACACACATGAAGATAATTGGTGATATATTATACACCGCACAGGACAGCATACCCGGAGAGGATGGTGCCAGTATAACCTACCTCATCAGAAAGGCAAACATATCACACTCTAGAATTTCAGGAATACTAAAGAATTTGGTCTCACAAGGTCTGCTAGAACAAATAAGCATGCCAGGTGCAAACAAGTACAAAATTAGCCAGTCTGGAAGGGAGTTTCTACAAGCATACTACAAGTTTTCCAAGTTTGCAGACAATTTTGGTCTGACAATCTAGTCCTCAGAGTCAAACTCTTCTTCAAAATCATCATCAAAATCATCCTCAAATTCTGTATCCCCAGAATCCATATCACCAGAGCCCACATTTTTAGAATCCATATCTCCAGAGCCCACATCTTTAGAATCCACATTTTTAGAATCCACATCTTCAGAGCCTATTGACGACATAACACACAACAGACGCATTGCAATTAAAACCTGTTGAAGGTAATGAATAATTAGTGACCATTCCGCAAAACCTCCAATGTGTACCAGCAATGACATACTAGGAGTAGTTTGCTGATGGAGGCAAAAGTACCATCAACCCCAATAAATGTCAAATGCAATCCTGATGGCATGATGGAAGCAGTCAAGATATTCTCAAAAGGTGGCATCATCATATTTCCTACAGATACAGTATATGGAATAGGATGCGACCCGTTTGACAAAAATGCAGTTAGGCGAATCTATAATATCAAAAAAAGAATCCCTGCAAAACCGCTACCAGTCCTGACATACTCTAAAGAAACTGCAAAAGATATAGCATGTTTTGATGTAAATTCTGAAAAGATTGTAGATGCAATGTGGCCCGGACCACTTACAATCATTCTAAATATCAGTAATGAAAAACTAAAAAGTTCTCTCAACATAAAAGACAAAATTGCATTAAGAGTGCCAGAACACGAATGCACTCTAAACCTGCTAAAACATTGTAAGTATATTGTCGGGACAAGTGCCAACATGTCAGGTATGCATGCAACAGCAGACCCAGATGAATGCAAAAAAAGCATGAAAGGTTATGATTTGTTGCTAGATGGTGGGATCATACATAATGGTATAGAATCCACAATAGTTGAAATGATAAACGGCGAATTAAAAATTCACAGAGAGGGACGGATAAAAAGGGAGGACATCCTATCTATACTATGAACCTCATCATCACATGTGCCAGACACATGGAACCTGAAGCATCTGAAGAAATATGTGCCATCTTAGAAAAGATGGGGGATCCTAAAGCATCTGCCACCATAACAGACATGCCTGGAATCTTGACAGTTCAGACCATGTTAGACCCATTTGTAATAATAAGAGATACTCACCAAAAGATATGCGATGAGCCATGGCATATACGGTACTGCCTCAGAATGATTCCCATACAGAATACAACAAAGACCGATATCAAAGAGATTGAAAAATGTGTAGATTCTATCAGGGAGAAGATACTAGAAAAAGACACATACCGAATCTCAATTGAGAAAAGAAACTCTAATGTATCATCTCAAGAATTGATTACAAATATTGCAGGAATAATCCCCAACAAAGTATCACTAGAGAATCCAGACAAGACCATCCTAATAGAGATACTTGGAAGCATTACCGGAATAGCCATAACCCAAAAGGGTGACGTTTTGAGCGTGGAGAAGACAAAACGGAGCCTCTCAGAGTAGTGTGGCTGCCTTTTCTACAAGCATGTCTGCTAGTGGTTCCTCAGAACGAACCACTCCCATTTGCCTCTGAGTCAGGTGAAAATGTTTCTTGAGGAACTGGTTTTGTTTCTTGGCAAACATGGATGTACGATCATAGGGCAAGGTCTTGAAGAATTTATTTAGATTCTTCCTAGTCCCCATTGCAACAAGAACAAAGTCCTGTCCTGGTGTGATTCCGGCAGTTTTTATCGCCTCAGAAATTTGTCCAGATACAGCAAAGCGCATCAGAATGTCAGTTTCTAGTTTGTTTGAGAGTAGCATGTTATGTTTTTCAGAGTTTATTGATAATAGTAGTATCTTTCTCAAGTGGTATGGATTTAGAACAAATTTACTTGAAACTGTCTGGAATTTTATATTCGTATAGTCTCTTCGTAGTGATTCAAGCACATGCACACCATATGATTTTTTGCCACGAATTTCAACTGCCAAGATGTGTCTTTTCTGTATGGTAAACCAGAGTGCATTCTGAGAGCCTCCGTGGATTATTGGAATTATACTCACAGCATCATTATCATTTAAAATTGTAGACATGCCATTGAGTGCTGAAGAGTCAACTCCATTTACTGCAACTAGAATGTTTTTAATATCAAGGTCTGGGGTGGTTACAGGTTTGTCACGTAATAATATTGATAGTAGTTGTTCTAGAGTTATGCAAGATTCGTTGACTGTAAGAGATTCGGACTGGAATAATTTTTTGGCACCGCCGACAAACTTGACTTGAATCATTGTTCAACAATAGACCTAAAATGATTTGTTTCTAGTTGCAAGATGTGTGACATTATTTTGTATTAGATTCAGAATCCAAAGTTTCCGAGTTTGTTGTATCAGGTGAGGTAGATTCTGGCGTGGCATCTGCATTTTCTGGAGTGGTTTCTGATGCAGTCTCGATGGCAGGTTCTGTAGTTTCTGATGGTGTAGTTTCTTGAGTGGTGGTTTCAGATGGAGTGACATCGGTAGTTTCTGGAGAGGTGATTTCAGGAGCAGTCTCGATGGTTGGTTCTGTAGTTTCTGATGGTGTAGTTTGAGTGGTGGTTTCAGATGGAGTGACATCGGTAGTTTCTGGTGGTGTGGTTTCTTGAGTTTCTGGTGAGGTAATTTCAGGGGCAGTCTCGATGGTTGGTTCTGTAGATTCGGTAGTATTTGATGGTGTGGCTTCTTGGGTGGTTTCAGATGATATATCCTGTGATGGTGCATCTTTAAGAGCCTGCTCATCAAACGTGACTTGTCGGGATTGAGCCTTTTTCGTTTTCTCCTCCCTAATCTCTCTTTTTATGAATTTAGTAATATATCCGGCAATCTCATTTTTTAATCCCTTGGAGCGGATGATGGAAACCTGATTTAGTATTTCTTTATTGTTAGCAAAGTTCTCGTCGAATTTTGATTTGTGTTCTGCAAGTATCTGATTCGAGAGGCTTTTTATTCTATCCAATAATCTGTACCAATCGACTGCCTTTATATTTATATGCCGAGGTAAGCCTTGGAATTAATCTCTAATTGTGATGACATTTCTTCATAAGATGTGTCCAATATTTTAGAGGCGCAGAAAACCACACTTGGAATAAAGCCGATTTGTGCAGGCTTTTTCTCAAAACACCTTGAAAAATTCACAGGACCATCAGTCTCAACAAGTATCCTTGAAGGATCAGTCTTTGAGAGTAGTACTTGCTTGTCGTTTGCATATATCAGTACAGGTCCAAAAGAAACAAAAAAACCCATATCCATTGCAATTCTCAGCTGTTTCTTACCCCCGTCAAACCAGTGCAGTAGTGCGTGCTTTGTAGTATAAGAGGTCATAATCTCGAGGATTTGATCCAGACTCTTTCTTGAATGTATGGATACAGGTTTTCTATACGTTTCAGCCATACCCAAAAGGGATTCAAACACATGTACCTGTCTTGTCGTATCATCCTCAGATGTGACAAAAGTAGGATCCAATCCAATCTCACCAATCCCTGAAATACTTTGAATGTTCTCACGTATCATATTTTCCATCAGTTCTAGGTCATCATTTACACATTCAGGATGAATCCCTACAAACGGCAATACATGGTCACTTTTTTTAGCAAGATCAAGTGTCTGGTGCGAATTTGCCGTATCCATTGAGACGCAACATGCCTTGATTTTCATGCCAGACATAGCCTTGAGGGTGGAATGAATATCATCTGCATATGCAGGGTCAGACAAGTGTATATGCGAATCATACAGCCAGACCATTATCAATCGGTAATAGATAGTCTGTATAAATCGATTTCTTGGTGATATTTTTTCACGTACAGGTTTTTATCTGTCAAATTAAAACCAAATCAATGAAATCCTCAGAACTCGGACTATCTGCAATGTACAGAATTTTAAAAAAAGCAGGAGCAGAACGAGTCAGTGATGAATCAGCCGACGAGCTTAGACGTATAGTTGAAGAGATGGCAGACAGTATAGCAAAAAGCGCAGTCGACATGACTGCACATGCGGGGAGAAAGACAGTAAAGGCAGAGGATGTCAAGCTTGCCTCAAAACCATTTACAAAGTTTTAATCCAGATATAATTTGCCAGTTCTAACGCGGTATGTACCAGCAGTGTGTCCCATCTAGTATGTGCCCATCTAGTATGCAATCACATCGGCAGATTTCATACAGTATCAGACCACACGACATGTAGCACACATGCAACTCGAACTAAAGAGTTTAATTGTTGATTTTGTGTTTTTTAAAACGGTGCTGTGGCAGAACGGTTATGCGTGGGCCTGCAAAGCCCATACAAGGGGGTTCGACTCCCTCTGGCACCTTAAACTATGACTCTACAATAACCTGTCCTGCCATCCATGGATGTAGCGTGCAGAAATAATCTACTGTTCCTGGCTGATCAAAGGTTATTGTAAATGTCTGATATGGGTCCATGTACCCACTGTCAAAGTCATCAGTAGGAACATCATAGCTACCAGAAGTAACACTATGAAATGCAGAGTCTTGGTTTACCCATGTAACAGGCTGGCCTGCCTTGATGGTTATTCTTGTGGGGATGTAACAAGAATCAGTCTTTTCGCAGCCAGGTCTTGATACCTTGGTGGGCATGACTACATCTGCAACCACATCTGCAACTATATCTGTAGCCATGTCTGTAGATGTGTCACTAGATGCTCCCGTAACGGTATTAACAGATGTATTGATACCATCTGTACTCAACTCTCCAGACTCGACAGTTTTCTGGAAATCCGCAGAATCTGTCATGCTAAATATCAGCAAAGACAATACGATTCCGACAATTACCACGGTAACAATCCCCAATGTTGCTGTTTTTTTTGCCAATTGTGCCATCATAAAGACCTAGGTTACTATGTAATAACCCACCATTCTAAATATATAGGCAATTAGAAAGATTGGAGTGGTTCAAAATTCAAATGAATTACTAAAATACATACCAGATTCACACACCATGCTGATTTTGTGTTTGCAGGAACATGGGTGTGAACAGTTACTGCATTAGTAGTAAATATGGGCAACATACATGCCACCTATTGCATGCGAGTCATGCCCAAAAATATCAGCAGGCACAAATTGACAGGGTTTTCTAGGATTCCACCTAACAGAGACAACATCATGCAAAATCAATCAAATCCAGAATGTTTTTTATATCGATAAGAGTTAGCAGCTTCGAATTGGGAGCTAAACAAAAATGCACATTGTGTGGCGAGCAGTTAGTGACTCGCTTTAACCCTATGAAAGAGTGGGATGTAGAAGGAACCATGTGTGGTAAATGCTACTCTAAAAAAATCTTCGAGTACTATCCCGGCAAGCATGTTAGAGTAAATGAGGAACAGTCCTAATACACAAATCCTGAAGCCATCATGACATAGCATGATTTAGTACGATGTAATTTGGTGTAGTGAATTTGTAGTATGATTTGGTATAGGATGGTGTACGGTAAAGTTAGTCTTTGATACCCTTGTTAACATACATACAATTCCAGACAAGCGGATCATCTTTTACATCATCTTCTGCAAGATAGCCAATGTCAGTTATGGTCTTTTTCCGCCTGAGCAGGTTGACTTGAAAGCTGGAAAATTTCTTACAGTTGCACACATTATACAAACAGGCATCACCATCACCCTCATCATGGTCTTCTGCCGCATGACCACAATTGCACAGGGCATCTTTTTTCACTCCATCTAGTGACTTTTTAGAGTACACACCTAAGCGCAAGTACGCTTCACCACCATGACCCTTTTTGAACCTCTCATAGTTTTCAGATTTTGCAAGCACCTTGAAAAATGACATGTTAGAGTCTGGCTTTTGAGAGTCAGAACCCATGATAAACCAGTACTTGTCCCCGGATTCGACGAATCTGATCTTGATAGAGGGGTCAAGCCACCAATATATCGTATCATGCCACAAATTCGTAGCCTCCTGTCTGTCCTCAAATAACGGCACCAAATTCATTCTCAGGTCATAATATCTATACGCCACACCTAGGAAGCCATCAAACCACGGAATCGGAGATTGGGAAGACAATCTCATACAAATTAATCTAGAGTATATTTATCTGATCTGAATTGAGATATCCCACTAATTCGAGGTGTTCTAATTTAATTCTCTGATGAGGGTATAGTTGTATGATTATATCATTGAAATAATCCAGATTACCCAGTGCTTACAGAACGGGTTTTGATGTTAAAGTATCTAGTATTAATCTTGGAAATGTTGAGAGTTAACCAAAAGCCTCGAATTTGTGGAAGAATCGCTCAATCGTAATACCCTTATAGTTGATTCTAGATATGTAATGCATGGTTTCCTATAGGACTAGCATGCAGATTGTAGCAGATCTACTGACTGCTACTGAGCAATCAGGCCAAGAGGGTATAAAAACAACCTCACTTTTGACAAAGGCAAATCTATCGCATTCTAGACTGTCAAAATTCCTTGACAATCTGACAGGTTCTGGACTGGTAAACAAGATAGAGTTTGACGGAAAAAACACATTTGTGATTACCGACAAAGGCAAACAATACCTAGAATCATATGTAAAATTTGCAGGTATTGCAGAGTCATTTGGACTAGAACTCTAAACTACATCCATGGCACCAAACAGTGCACACTAGACATCATACCACGCACTAGACATCATATCTACATCTTGCTAGACATCTTTACCACATACTTATCACATATTACACAACTTACTGCACCTCCAAATATCACACGACATTACAAATACCAGCCATACACCCAAATCACAAATAACTAGATTGTAAAACTCACACTAAAAAGCCAATACGTGTCTATTTTTTAGATCGCCTCTTGGCATTAGCCTTTTGGCGCTCCTTTCGGGATTTGTACGAGTTGTAAAGCACGATAATTGATATTCCGGCTATAGACCCGTAAAATAGGGGTATGTACGGCTGTTCACGAATCTCCCCAGTAGTAGGAGACACAAATGCTATTGGTATCCCGACTATAAGGAACATCATGACTATCATGAGGTATTTATCCACATTTCGTGGTATTTACAAAACCATATATCTTTTTGATTGGATACAAAATTGGCTAAAATATGAGTAAATTCATAGAGGTGATCGGCTTGATACTGATTGCCGTAATGATACTAGCATTTGTAGGAGTCATTCCAGGTCAAGAAGCCGGGCTCTCTCCGCTATTCTGGGGATGTGCCGGAGGTGCATTGCTCATCATATTTTACAGAAAAATGAAAAAGAAACAAGAAATGGAAGAAAACTTGTAGGTAAACTATCAACAAAGTCATTGACTTCCGCGTTCAACGATTGCTTGACCATAATGACATGATACGGTTAGAGGCAGTCCCTCCAGAAGCATAACTTTCCTACATCCCACAGGTAGAATCGATTCCTTTCTGACTTTTGTTGACGATAGTATGGTGATCCCTGCCCATGACAAGATCGCAAGAATCGCAACTGTGCATCCTTTGTGCCAAGGGTTTTATGATTCTGCCGCATCCAGAACAATCCATCTCTTCCTGTTAGATGATCCTTTAGATTTTTTGGAGTGATTTTTCTACGCCCACCTGTAGCCTTTTTCAACTTTAGATGCGATCAATTTTTTTCGGAATTTTGGCACCATACGAAATAATAGTTCACAAAGTCTGATGTTTCGGATTTGAAATACATTTTTGACATTGTATTATACGATTGTTGGTATGTGGTATTTGCCAACTGCCGGTTTGCTTTCATTCCACCCATGAATGGTGTGGAATTTACTGCTCACAGTGTTAAAATAATTTAACCGACAGATCTATAAGGGAGTGATTTGGCTAATCACTAGGGGAGTATGACAGACGATTCTAAACAATGGTGGATAGGTTTGGGGGATGAACTCCAAATAGACATTGAACAGCTTGAGGAATAACCAATCAGATTTCAAAATATTAAAGCCTCGAACGGGATACGAACCCGCGACCTAACGCTTACGAGGCGTTTGCTCTACCAGGCTGAGCTATCGAGGCACTTTCAGAGTGTGTGAACAGAGTTAATAAAAAGCCTTGCAGACTTTAATTAAATGAAAAAAACCATTTCGGGGATTAGAGGAATCTTTGGAGATGACTTTGATCTAATTGATGTAATGCGATACTGTGAGAATTTCTCATCACTTGTAAAATCAGGCAAATGTGTAGTCGGGCGCGATACAAGACAATCTGGCAATATGGTTTTAGAGTCTGCAAAAGCTGCCCTTATGAAAAGTGGAATAGATGTGTACGATCTAGGAATGGTTCCAACTCCAGTGATATTTCGAGAAGCAAGAAAGTATGGTGCAGGAGTCATTGCTACATCTTCACACAACCCGGCTGACTGGAATGGTCTAAAGTTCATAATAAATGGAAGAGGTATAAACAAAGATGAGTTAAAAGTAATTCTAGAGAACCAAGACACGCACAAGCAAAACATCGGAGCAGAGTATATTGCTGAAACTACTTACCTAGAGGAGGTAGCACGTACGATAGGCAACATTGGCAAGAATCCAGACATAATAGTAGATGCAGGAGGTGGTGCTGCAAGGGACTTTGCACCTAATCTGCTACAAGACCTTGGATGCAGTGTAAGAATAATCAACCACTCCCTTGAAGAATGTAACAGGTCACCGGATCCCACATCAGATAATTTGGAGGAATTGTGCAGTCTGTCGCTAAAGGCAGACATTGGATTTGCATTTGATCTAGACGGGGACAGACTAGTTGTAGTAAAGGATGGAAAAAAACAATCCCCAGATATGACACTAGCACTAGGGATAGCAAAGTCAATCAAGCTTGGGTGCAGAAAATTCGTGCTTAGTGCGGACTCTAGTGTGGGAATTGAAATATTTGCAAAAGAGCATGGTTGTAGTGTGCAGAGATCAAGTGTAGGGGAAGCTAATGTGATAGATATGATGCTAAAGACTAAAGCACATGCAGGTGGTGAGGGGAGTAGTGGTGGCTTTATCCTAGCTGACTTTAATCACTGCAGGGATGGAATCCTCACAGGTGGGCTTGTAGCTTCAATGCTAGGAGAAGAGTTTGATGAAATTCTAAAATACATGAAATCATATCAGCAAGCAAGAATTAAAGTAGATGTTAACAGTACATACCATGATGATATAATTGAAAAAGTCTCAAAAGATATGTCAGATGAATTTTCAGATGTAAATGATATGGACGGAATAAAAGGTATAATTGATGAGAAGAGTTGGGTTTTGATAAGAAAGTCAAATACAGAAGATGTCATTAGAATATCTGTAGAGTCAGATGGTGTAGATAGGTGCAGAGATTTACTTGAAAAATATTCTGGATTGGTGAATATGTATCATGAAGAAATTAGATGAGCTAGAAATAATCAAAATTATCCAAAAAGAGTTGGGCAATGATAAATTCATCCCAGAAGATGTAGAGTCATTTTGTGTAAAGAATCAAAACATCATAGCCAAGGTAGATACGCTAGTGCAAAGCACCGACATGCCGCCAAAAATGAAGCTCAAAGATGCTGCAAGAAAGAGCATGGTTGCATGTGTTAGTGATTTTGTATCAAAGGGTGTAAAACCAAATTACTGCATAATATCACTAAATCTTCCAAAGGAAATGTCACGCCAAGATATAATCAAGATTGCACAAGGGCTTGACTGTGCATCAAAGGAGTTTGGAGTGAGAATACTTGGCGGGGATATAAACGAGGGAATGGAGATTTCCTTTCATGTATGCATGTTTGGTACTGCAAAGAATATTGTTCTGCGAGGTGGTGCAAGTCCTGATGAGTTGCTTTTTGTCTCAGGACCGTTTGGATATTCAGCAGCAGGACTTGAGATACTCCTAGGACATGCAAAATCAAACCGAAAATTCAAGATAGATGCTACAAGGTCATTTGCAAGACCAACTCCAAGACTAGAATTTGCCCTCAAGTCTAAAAGATATCTCACATCATCAATGGACTCTAGTGATGGGCTGTCAGTCACGCTAAATGAGATGGCACGCCAAAGCAGATGCAAGTTCATCATAAGTAATATCCCCACACATGACAGTGTTGCAAAATTTGCAAGAGGAAATAATATCAGTGCAGAGAAGCTGATATTTCACGGTGGTGAAGAGTACGAGTTTGCATTTACTATACATGAAAGACATAGAAATGCAATACAAAAAAATGCCAGAGATACAAAAACGCCCATCTTTGAGATAGGATGTATCAAGAAGGGTAGCGGCGTATTTATCGCAAAAGATGGCAATCTCAAAAGACTACATGATGCAGGATGGCACCACTTTGGATGAGAGGGTGCAAAAATGTACTAGTTTCAGGCCACATCTCCACATACCCAAAGTTGCAAGAAACATCAAATATTGTACATGTCTCAAAATTCAAGTTTGTTACACAGTCATGTCTAGTTTCGTCTCGATATGGTTGTTTTTCGTGCCTAAAAATCAAGTTATGTAACAAGTTTTGAAAATCAATGTATTTTAAACCCCTCAAGAATTGAGTAGATATTGTCAGAAGCAGAGACTAGGGAAAATGATACCCAAGTAGAGAGTACAGAGCCTGAAATACAAGAAACCGAACCCAAAGTAACAGAGACGGTACCAGAGACTACAGATGATGCAAAGCCTGAGACTGTGGAGGATGCCGAGCCTAAAGTACAGACAGAGCCTGAAATAGTACACGGCATAAAACCCAAAGTAGAGACATCTGATACCACAGAGACTGAATCTGATGGAATAGATGTAGTGCCTATAGTACAAGAAGAATCAGAAGCCAAAAAGATAGGTAATGAAAAATGGGGTATTGCACACATTTTTAGCAGTTATAATAATACAATTATCCACATGACAGACCTTACTGGCGCTGAAACAGTGGCAATAAGTTCTGGTGGAATCCATGTCAATGCAGACAGATACGAATCATCACCATTTGCGGCAATGAAGGCAGCAAACGCAGTAGTAGAATCTGCCAAGACAAAAGGATTTGTAGGATTTCACATTAGAGTAAGAGCTGTTGGCGGAGTAGGATCAAGAGTACCAGGTCCTGGTGCACAGGCAGCAATCAGAGCCTTAGCAAGAGGCGGATTCAAGATTGGAAGAATTGATGATGTTACACCAATTCCCCATGATACCACAAGAAAAAAGGGTGGAAAGAGGGGAAGAAGAGTCTAGATCTCCCCCACTAGGTACACGCTGTAGATTCCCACCATCCTCTCAAACACGTGGAAAGAGGGGAAGAAAAGTCTAGATCTCCCCCACACGATACACCATACACCCACACATGCAAAATATTACAAATTCAGATAAAATCAGCTGCAAAGACATGGCTACATTTTTGGTACTTGTTCACGTCGTGTCTAAATTTTTCATGTAAATGGTAATATTATACTAACATACAGATCAATATACAACCTATTACCTAGTTGACTAGATGTTCGAATTGCAGCAGGGGTGCAAACAAAGTCCTGCCAAACCTGACCACACATACAAAATAATAGAGTTGATGGTATGATGTTAAATCTAAACAAGTTGGGTAATAAACACCTGATAAAAATTATCTTTTCCCTTCAAAATAAGGCTTACAAATTACAAGATGAAATTGATGCCATTAATGATGAGATACACCGTGAAGAAATTGAAACTCGCTCTCTTAAAAAACAACTCAAAGAAAATCAAAAAACCATCACAGCACTACAAAAGAAGATAGATAAAACCAAACAAGAATTTGAAAGTAAACCTGAAAAAATATAAGAATTACAACACACCGGTTCTTCCACAAATTCAAGGCTTTTGGCAAATCCTCAACATTCTCAGGCAGATATACATACAAAATTCTAATGCGAACTACTTTTTGGATAACTCAGATACGAAATATTGGCAAAATGCTTAACAGGCCACACACTACAATCAATGGCTGGTTACTTCGTGCAGTCCAACTTGGCATACAAGGCAGGTATGAGATGATGCGAGAAGGCAGGTCTTGCAGGCTAAACCCAAAACAGTTTGCACAACTATACGCAGACATAACAGCAGAGCCAAATGAATGTGGTTTTGAGAGCAAGGTATGGACTTGCAGGATTATAGTCATTCATGTCAAGAAAAGATTTGGCGTTCAGTACACAGAACATGGCAGGTATAATTTGCTTGACAGGCTCAATTTTTCATACAAAAAACCAAGACAGAAACACCCCAAATCAGCCTCACGACAAGCCATAAACAAGTTCAAACGTGAATCTAATGCCATTGTTAAGAAATACTCTAACAAAAACTACAAGATATTTGCAGACGATGAATAGTATAATGTACTTGGCTGTATTGACAAATCTAGTTGGTACCTCAAAGGTAAACAGGTTGAAACAACAGTTAGTTTGTCTCAAAAAAGAATATGCTCGTTTGGTGCACTATCTGAATTTGGATTCACACAAATTCTACGACAAGTCAAACAGTGAGACTTTTTGTGATTACCTTGCACACCTACACAAAAAACAGGAAAATTTGTAATGTTTCTTGACAACGCATCATATCACAAGTCGGTAGCAACCAAAAAGTTTCTCGCAGAATATGGTAAAGAGATAATTTTGATATTCCTGCCACCATATACGCCAGAGATTAACGCTGTGGAAATACAGTGGCGCGGAGTCAAAAGAGGAGCTGTCAATAGACTGTACAAAGTAGACGAGGTGAAGAAATCCATCAAGTACATGTTGAGAAAAGGTGAAATCAAAACTGTAAAGATGTTCGATTATCTAACACAGTGACTATACTAGTCAAAACATACGTTTCAGCCACTCCTTGAAAAAAGTGTCTGATATAAAGTAGTTATTATCTTTTTTCTCAATCAAGCCCTTTTTTTCAAGAGCGTCAGCTGCCCTAGCCACTGTAGATGGTGCACTCAAACCACACTTGTCTCTGAAACTAGCCGAAAATATTTTTTCGTTTTCCAATGATATCATTGAGGATAACAAAATACGCTGTTTCTCTTTTAGTGAATCCCATAGTGTTGTGTATGCATAGTTTTGGTTTTTAATTACTTGATCGATTGCATTAGAAATATCAGAATCTTTAACAATTTTTGTTCCTCTAGTTTTACAACAGTACCAAACTTCATGACATAGTTGTTGGGTATAATATGGATGACAATCTGTTGTTTGTAGTATGATATCAATATTTTTTTCTGAAACTTGAATTTTGTCAATTTTGAATTTATCTTTGATAAATGAACTAAAGTCATTTTTTGGGATTTTAGACAAGTTAAATGGTTTACCTGATCTATATAGTGCACTATCTTTGTCATTAAACATTTGTGACAAAAGATGTATTTGACTTCCCATGAATACGTATGAAACATTTTTGTGATGTTGTATTTTTGTTCTAATGTTTTTTTCAATCTCTTTACCATCTAGTTTTGTTATTTCTTGAAATTCATCAAAAATTACAACCAATCTTTTTTTCTTTTTCTTTGCTATTATCTCTGGAAGATCATATAATTTTATCAAATTTGTATCAATGTCTTCTTTGCCTTTTGAAAGCTCTAATTCAACACCGATATTATTTACCTCAGAAATAGCTTCTGGCCTAAGTGTTAATTTGACTGGGGGTATTAAATCACAAATGGTTTGTACAATTTCATCAAGTTTACCAGCGTTTGCTTGAGCAATGGCATTTGTAATAATATTTGCAAGTTTTGTTTTACTAGTTGCAGGGTATAAATCAACATAAACACAAACAATATCTTTTTTTTGCAATTTTTTCATAACCTGAAAAATTAATGAGGTTTTTCCATATCTGCGAGGGGAAAATAAAATAATGTTTGTTTTGGCAGACAGATCTTCTACCAATTCTGCGAGATCATTTTTCCTATCTGTGAAATTCTCATCACTTACAACCGTGCCAAATTCAAAAGGGTTTTTTACCATTAGGTTTTTTATGTACCATGAATATTATAATGTTTTATACTAATGCGAATCGCAATAATGCGAAAAAAACCACAATTCATCTAACACAATTCATCCAACACCATGCAAGTTACGATACATTGCACAAATTGCACATCTACAGGCACGGTATTGCAAGGACGGTATTGCAAGCACGGTATTACAGACAAACTTGTAAAAAACAGGCATCAATTGATAATTTAGCCTAGTTTTTTAAGTTTAATATCACAACCCTTGGCCTTGAAATAATCAGTCAGAAAATTTGCAAATCTATCATCTTGATTTCCCCACCTATACTTTGATAACATGTCAGAGAACTCTTTACGAAGTGAATCTTCTAATTCTGGCCTCAATGACATCTTGAAAAACGTCCAGCCAAACTTTGATGACGGTTCACTAAACATGTAGCCATTATAATTCCCAGTCAGTGTCTCCATGTGCGACATTGCCTTTTTTACCAGCATCGAGTCATTAGTATAGTTTTTCGTGCTGATCTCAAAGACTGTGCTCATCACCATCCCCCTTAGAGTCTTGGCTCAACTTGTCAGATAGTGAGACCATCTTGCCATCCTTTTCTACATTAATTTTTGTATCCATCCTGACATACAACCCAATTGACCTAAACAGTGCCAACAGTTTCCCGCCATCAAGTATTTCAGTTATCTCACCGGATTCGACAAGCTCTGCAAGCTTGTCTATAACCATTTTTGTTTCATTAGGAAACTGAGACTCGGCATTTTCTAATACTTCAAGTCCCCTATACCCCAACATACCTAAAATCAAGCTCCGCCTGTTTGGAGGAGTATTTTTCCCTGGATCTTCTTTCACAGTAGGTTTATTCTGAGAGATATTTTTTTGCATCTCTTGGAGTCGCCTTTCCTTGAGGCGTTCTAGCTCAAAGTCCTCGTCACTCATCCCTTGATTACCCCGACAGGAACCAGCTTTGCCACCTTGGTTGCTATTCCAAGATTGTGAGATACATTTACCACTGCATCTACATCCTTGTATGCTTGAGGCGACTCTTCTACAACGCCATCCCGCGTCAATGCCTTGATAAATATCCCCTTATCGCCAAGGGATTTTTTAACATCATTTTCAGTAAAGTTTTTCCTCGCCTTTGTTCTAGACATCATTCTACCTGCACCATGTGCAGTAGAGCCAAAGCTCAAGTTCATAGAGTTTGGCTGTCCCAATAATATCCAGCTTGCAGTTCCCATAGAGCCTGGAATCAAAACTGGCTGGCCAATATCTCTGTACTTTGCAGGCACTTCACTTCTGTCTGGTGGAAATGCGCGTGTAGCACCTTTTCTGTGTACAACCAACTTTCTGTCTTGACCATCTACCTTGTGTGTTTCTATCTTTGCAATATTGTGAGCAACATCATACACCAAGTTCATTCCAAGATCAGATTCTGACTGTCCAAATATTCTCTGAAATGATTTTCTAGTCCAATGCGTTATCATTTGCCTATTACTCCAAGCAAAATTTAATGCAGAAAACATTGCCTTTCTGTATGATTCACCTTCTTCAGATGTATTTGGTACACATGCAAGCTCTCTATCAGCAAGGCTGATGCCGTACCGGTCTAGTGCTTGCTCAGATACCCTAAGGTAGTCACTGCACACCTGATGCCCAAACCCACGCGAGCCGCAGTGTATCAAGACTGTAATAGTTCCCCGTGTAATTCCCATTCTTGATGCTGCCTCTTCATCATGAATCTCAGAGACACGTTGCACCTCTAGAAAGTGGTTACCCGAACCAAGGCTTCCAAGCTGTGGCGCACCGCGTCTTCTTGCCTTATCTGATACCTTGTTTGGATCAGCATTTGGGATCTGCCCATTTTCCTCACATACATCAGCATCATCAGATGTGCCATACCCGTGATCAACTGCCCAGCTAACTCCTTTTACTAAAACCTCATCTAGCTGGGATGGACTCAGCTTTACTGCACCCTTTGAGCCCACGCCAGAAGGAATTGAGCTGAACAGGTCATTTACCAATTCTTTTAGTTTTGGGCGTACATCATTCTCTGTCAGATTTGAGCGGAGTAGTCTCACGCCACAATTAATGTCATATCCTACGCCGCCTGGACTAATCATACCCTCGTTGGCATCCATTGCCGCAACACCGCCTACTGGAAATCCATACCCCTCATGACCATCAGGTAAGACTATACTCTGACCCACGATTCCCGGGATGGATGCCACATTTCTTGCCTGAAGAATGGTCCTATCTGAGAGCATTTTTTGCAAAAGTTTCTCATCTGCATAGATTTTTACCGGTACTCTCATGCCATGATTAGAGTCTGCATCTATCTGGTATTGGTTCTCCCCTACTTTTTTCGGATTTGTAGCAGACATAAGATTAGGTAAAATCAGCGCAGAGCCAATTTAAACCATAAGTAGCGATGTGGTACAGGCAGAACCATGTAAAAAATAGATTTATTTTCCATGTACAAGTGATGTAACTGTTGGCAATACTACCAATAGACGCAGGAAGATATGGCACAAAAGAGATGCTAGATGTATTTGGGGAACAAAACAAGATAGACTGTCAGTTAGAGATAGAGGGAGCAGCTGCCATATCACAAAGTGAGATTGGCATAATACCAAAACATGTAGGAAAAAAGATACATGGTGCAGTAAGAGCAGGAAAAATCACTGCAAGAAAGGTAAAGCAACTTGAGGCTAAAAGTGACCATGATACGGCAGCACTAGTCGAGGCACTTGGCCAAAAGTGCCCAAAGGATGCAAAGCCGTGGATACACTATGGACTGACAAGCAATGATTTAGTTGATACAAGTAACTCTATGCAAATGAGAGATGCACTAAACATCATACAGCCCAAGGTAGCAAAACTTGCCATACTACTTGCAGAAAAGGCAGTACAGTATGCAAAGATCCCTGCTGTAGGAAGAACTCATGGTCAACATGCAAGTATTATATCATTTGGACTAAAGTTTGCAAATTGGGCAGCAGAAATGTCAGCGCATGTACAAAGAATTGAAGAGATGAAAAAACGCACACTCATTTGCAAGACACTCGGAGTTGTAGGAACAGGCTCACTCATGGGCGCAAAGTCAGTAGAGGTGCAAAGGAAAGTTGCAAAGCGCCTAGGACTATACCCGGCACAAGTCACAACCCAGGTAATTCCAAGGGAGAGATATGCAGAGTATGTCTTTGAGATGGCACTAGTTGGAGCAACACTTGAAAAGATTGCAGTAGAGATTAGGAACCTGCAGAGAACCGAAATAGGCGAGGTTGCAGAGAATTTTAAAAAGGGTCAGATGGGGAGTAGTGCTGTTCCAGTCAAGAGAAATCCAATCAAAAGTGAGAGGGTATCATCACTATCAAAACTGCTACGAAGTCATGTAGGAGTTGCATTTGAGAATATTCCACTGTGGCACGAAAGAGACCTCTCAAACTCAGCAAATGAGCGTTTCATACTTCCCACTACATCAATCATTACAGATGAGATATTAGAAACCATGACTAGAATCATCTCAGGCCTTACAGTAAATACTGATAGAATAGTCAAAAATCTATACATGACAGGTGGGCAGATATTTGCAGAGTTTGTTTTAGAAGCACTCATCAGAAAGGGTGTTCCTAGATTCGAGGCATATAGAGACGTGCAGAGAGTCGCCTTTGAGGCAAAAGATAGAGATGTTGCATACTCTGATGCAATTAAAAACGATAGGGCATTTTCATCAAAACTAACAAACCACGAGATTGACAAGATATTCTCCCCAGAAAAACACCTAGGTGCATCACATGTAATCATCAGCAGTGTGTACAGGTCAGTAAAAAAAGAGACACAGAGATTTATCTAGAAATCATCTGCTACAACATGCCGATACATTGATGAAATGTTTATGTGAAAATTTGGCAAGAATGATTTTGTAAATACATCACACATGATAAAATTTTACCCGCATATTCACGGCTGAGAATCTCGCATGACATGCAGTACAAGATGTGATGTATGATGGTGTTGTGGATGTGGCTTGTGGATATGGTGTTGTGGATGTGATTCAGAATACAGAGACATGGCAAGATGTGTCAAGACATGACAAGATCATCTTAACTTTAATAGTTCTTTGTGTATTTTAGAGCCGTACTGGAGTGCTTTTTTCCTCTTGTTGTATGACATCTCTGGAACTCCGACTCTGCATGCTAGTTCCCGTATGATGTGTTTTCTCACCATATCATCAGGACCGTGAATCTTTTCAGAGATTGGTATTGTTATAGCATACTCTGCAAAGTCCTGTGCTAATAGTGGTTGCACTATTCTCACACCAAACTCTGAGGTCACTATATTTACTGCCTTCATCATGCTGGTCTCATTGTTTAGTTTTTCGCGCATAGCCTCCAGGATTGCTTTACTGCCTCCTGAGAAGATATCCCTATACCTATCATATCCACAGAATAGCTCATCTATTCCATTTGCAGTCACAACCATATCAATATCTAGACGGGTGGCAAGCTGTGATATGTAGTAAAACGCAATACAGTTCTCATTCCACGAGAGGTTTTGTGTATTTATGGTGTTGCCTATCTTTTTTACCACATCTGGAAATGTGGCAGTGTTAATCTCTAGTGTGTGATGTGGGAGTTGTAACAGGTCATTTACCTTTTTTGCAAACATTACATCATGAGAGCCTGCAAACCCAACAGTCAGCAACGTCACATCATAGTTCATCTCTGAGCACACCTGAGATACAAGTGTGCTATCAACTCCTCCAGAAAACGCAACACCAATTTTCCCATTCCCTACAATATTATTGATGGAATGTCTCATCATTCCAAGCAGTTTATCCTGCATGATATGGTCTGCCAAGCAGTGTGGTATGACATGCCTTTAACTATTAATTTAGCGTTCATATACCATCAGGCATGGAAAGATTAAATCCTGAGGACATAAGCCGCATCCTAAATGAACTAGACGGGTGGCAAATAGTCAATGAAAAGCTGCACAAAGAGTTTGTCTTTGAGAGTTTTAGTAAAGCCATGGGATTCATGCTAGCCGCATCCATGCAAATTGAAAAATTGAACCACCATCCAGAGTGGCTCAATGTGTACAACAAGGTAACAATAGACCTGACAACGCATGACGCAGGCGGCATTACGCAAAATGATGTGAACCTAGCCAAAATCCTAGACTCTTTGGCATAATTGTATGGCATAGTTGTGTGATATGATAGTGCGATATGATAACACGACATAACAGCACATGGTAGTTTGTCACAAGCCAGCACATCATACTCACCACATCATGCTCACCATAGTGTAACCATTACACATTCAAAGCCAAGTCATGATTGAGAATTTATATACAGAACAAAATCAGATGCTTCACATGACATCAAGCCCAGCAGTACTTGACTCGGATTTTAAATATATGGACGGACGGGGTAACTTACTGAGGAGCAGGACAGAGCTCACCGTAGCTCAGATGCTAACATTTCTTGGAAAAGGCTATGAATACAACATTACAATACCACTCAGAGACAAGACAGTCAAAGTTGACTTTAAGACAAAAGATGGTATAATTGAGGTAATTGACAGTAGTGAGGATGTTGAAAAATACAAGAAAATCAAAGAACATTTCCCAGATGAAAAAATTATGGCAGTAGGCAGACCAGAATTTGCGGCACGCATAGATGAATTACAAGATATAGTGTACTATGACAAAACACCACAGACAGGCTCCATTTTCCTTGAAGACCCAGCATTCTCCTTTGACTATGCACACATTCTACCGCTAGTTCCAAAATGTTCAATTCTGCACGGCCACACATCCTCAGTAATGGTAGAATTGGTAGGACAGATGAAAGATAATCTATTACTAGACTTTGGCATTGCAAAAAAAATCATCAAGGATGTGGTAAATACATTTGGCCACAAGTTTTTCATAAATCATG
>JAPOPJ010000287.1 GCA_026712925.1 Nitrososphaerota archaeon | reverse complement strand
CAATAGAGCGTGGCTTTTCAAGGTTTTCTGCTAGGATATCAACTGTATTATCTTGTGGCTTTTCAGAGGGCGGTTCTGGGAGAGGAATTGTACTATCAGGGGAGCTAAGTACAAATGCAGAAAATGCAATTGCTGCTGCAACTGCAACAATACTTAGCTTTTTGTCCACAGGTATGAAGGTAGGTCAGATTCTATTAAGGTTCTTCGAGGTTGAGTGTGTGGATGTGTGTGGTAGATGTGTGTGGTAGATGTGGTGTGTACAGGTAGATGTGTGGAGTGGTGTGGGTAGAGCCGGGTCGGATAGGTTCTGTGATAATGTGGAGTGATGTGGTATAGAATCCTGTGGAGTGGTGTGGTATGATGTGTAGTGTGGAGTGATTAGCAGTCGATTCCAAGATGACTGTTAGGAATGCTGAATCAACCTCTTGAATCTCTCAGAGTCTTTGATTGGATCATAAAACCCAGATTCAATTATCTCAAATATTTCTTCAGAAGAGTCATGTGACCGGATCAATTCTTCAATTAAATCAAGTGACTCTAAAACTTTACCAGTATTTGCCAATATTATAGATTTGAGATATTTACCCGCTTGTTTGTTTGATTCAATATTCAGTAGACGTTCTACATAAGGCGTGGCCTCATCAAATTGTTTTAGATGAACCAAGGTTAACGCCATACTGTGTAAAGCAATAGGATGAGAGGGATCCTTTTCTAGTGCTTGTTGGAGATATGATATACCATCCTTACCAGATCCAGAATTAGATAAGCTCGATCCCACATTAATAATAGTTTGGAGATCTTCTGGGTTCAATTCGTATGCTTTTTTAAATTCTGTTACAGCTCTGTCAAACATTTTTAAATCAAAAAATGAAGATCCTTTATAGTAATAGCCGAGGTAATTAGACGGTTCCAAATCTATAACTTTGTCAAAATATTCGATTGCTTTTTCAAATTGTCTCATGGTAGCATAGGTTTTACCCATTTCAGAATAGGCACCAACATTCTTTGGATCAAGAGATATATTTTGCTCAAAACACTGCAAAGCATCATCGTAATCGCCTAATTCATGTTTGCATATTCCTTTGTAAAAAATTGCCATATGGTCATCAGGATATTTTTTCAAAACTTTATCAAAATAAGTTAGTGCATTACTAAATTGTTGCAATCGTACAAAAGTTATTCCCAGCTGTCTATGTCCACTACTACTATTAGGTCTGTATTTTTCAAATATTCGGAAATAATCCAATGCACGTATAGGATCGTTGTAATTGTAAAGATGTATTACAGCAATATGATATAGGGCATGAGATTCATCATCATCTAAATGTCGTAATTTTTCAAACTCAGTAACAGCATCCTGATAATTACCGTGTTCTTGTAGTATTGCTCCATTATTGAATACAATCACAGGATCAGTAGATTTAGTAAATTCTAGAGTGCGGGCCTGTATTTTTTGTTCTGTTTTGAGTAATTCATGCATATTGTTATCATTATACTGTAGATCATCCACAGTCTCCACATTAGTAATAAAATAATCACTATATCGTTTAGGTTCACGCTTGGCCACATTCATCACTTTATCCCACATTAGATACCATTTATCATCAACAAGGTTTCTAGATAGTTTTTTAGCCACACCTTGTTGTTGAAGTCGCTGCCATTCTTCAGTTAGTTCATCCCATGCTTGTTTGTTTTCAGGATAACTGTCAAAGGCCATCCATTTTGAGAGCAATGCTTCAGCCTCATCTAATTTGTTTGCCTCCCAAAGTTTTTTGATAATGGTTTCTTCCTCAATATGTTCATAAAGCATTGCACATAATTGATGTGCGTTTGTGGCAGTATGAGTTTTGAACCATTGCTGGATTACATCAGATAGTGAATCAGAGTCATCCATTGCAGTGTCAACAGATAGTCTAATTGCTTTTAACGGTAAAATCAACTCAGCACCATTTGTATTAATCATAAATTCTGCGGTCAGCATTGCGGTTCGCTTATTTCCATCACTGAGTGTGTGAGCTTTTGTTATCGTCTCCATTAAGGCCGCCGCCTTTTGATAGAGTTCAGGATATTGTTGATGACCAAATATCTCCATTTTTGGCTTTTCAAGTGCAAATTGCAGCTGCCCTTCGTTAACAAAACCAACGTTCATGTTGTAACGTTTATTCATTTGTTCAACTATTAGTTTGACATTTTGCAGAGTTGGGTAATACATCTAACTAGATCTCTGCCAGTCGGTTATAGACTTTAAAGTGCCTATCTAGTAATTTGTTGATTAATTCCACTTCCTCCTGTAAAGTAAGTGGACCTTTTGGGACAAATGCAGACGATTTGTCAATTTTTCTTTTCATGCTTTCAATACACCATCATATTATAAAACGACCTTTGTTATAAACTTTATATAACTAGCAGAATCAACAACAAAATCAACATGATAACTACTTTGGAAACATAATCCCGTGCTAAATGAAAATAGATTATGACTGACAACCATGTGACAAATGGATATAGTCACAGATTGGAATGATGTGTTTACCTGCAAGCAACATGCCACGTTCTAATTGAGTTCAGAGTATGTATGGTGCTCGGATTCTGCGAGCATTCCTCCCAGACTACAAAACCTGTCTGAGAACACACATCCAGAGTAACTGTTCACATCTCACGATAGTTTATGAATGGTTGGAGAGGAATGTATGCTGATTTTGTGTTTACAGGGATATAGATGTGAACAGTTATCATCCAGACAAAAAATACAAATCATGCAAAATGTTTTAGAATTTGAAGAAATGTGTCTGTCATATTTTTTACAAATATCTAGAAAAGCAGTACGTTTTTTAATGTAAATGGTGAATTGATTAATCTTGACCAGTACCAAAGTAAACATATTATGTGCCAGCAGGTCGATATGCCCTGATATCATGTCAACGATGATAGATTTGGGATTTACTGATGTAAATGAGGTTTTTAACAGAGTAGACTGACATTACAGCACGACTATACTATGACAGAGAAGAAGAATTTGATGATATACTTGCAAAATTATTTTCAAAAACTAAGAGAGAAATTACCCAGATTAAATACAGATGGTAGTTTGATTAGTTCTGATGTAGAAAAAATAATTTGTTTTAATCGTATTATGAAAATATTCAATTAACTAACGCGATAACTATATCATCCAGCATTAGTAGTGAAAATTGGATAATTAGGTACTGTTTTATTATGGAGAATCAGTATTCATGCGTTGCACATTCTCATACTATCATTATTTGTTGTTATTACACTTACAGTGCCAGCTGCCTTTGCTCAAGAAATGGCCCCCCCCCCCGATTTAGCTGAAAAAAAATATCCAAACATGGACTCGCATCTTGCATCTCTGTACGAATCAGCAATTGAGGGAAATGATTCGGTT
>JAPOPJ010000157.1 GCA_026712925.1 Nitrososphaerota archaeon | reverse complement strand
TTGGGATGTCTCTAATGTAACTAGTATGAATCAGACATTTCTGTCAGCGCAGTCTTTTAACTCGCCACTTGATAAATGGGATGTCTCTGATGTAACTGATATGAGATCAATGTTCATGTCTGCTTCATCATTTAACCAGCCACTCAACTCTTGGGATACCTCATCTGTAACTAACATGTCTGGCATGTTTAATGGTGCGGTATCATTTAATCAACCCCTCTATAACTGGGATGTACGCAATGTTACAGATATGTCTAACATGTTTAATGGTGCCACTTCATTTAACAACTATTTTTACAAAATCAGCCAATTTGGCTATCTAGAATTGACCTGGAATACACAAAGTCTTACAAACATGTCTGGCATGTTTAGTAATGCCGCATCATTTAACCGAGCACTCAACTCTTTGAATCCCTCATCTGTAACTGACATGTCTGACTTGTTTTATGGTGCTGCATCATTTAACCAGCCACTCTTTGACTGGGATGTCAGAAATGTCCGTGACATGTCTTACATGTTTGCAAACGCCATTTCGTTTAACCAAGGACTTGGAGATTGGAGACCTAACAATTTAGAGACCATGTACCGTATGTTTGCAAACGCCAGCTCGTTTAACACGCCAATGAACTTTTGGAATACTGGAACTGTTACAAACATGTCTGGCGCATTTTACAATGCATCATCCTTTAACTCAGATATTAGCACTTGGGATGTAAGTAATGTCACTGACATGAGCTTTATGTTTGCAAATGCCAAGTCATTTAACAAAAACCTTTCAAACTGGGATGTCTCCAATGTAACAACTATGAGCGGCATGTTCATGTCTGCTTTATCATATAATCAACCACTAAACTGGAACCCATCATCAGTTACTGACATGTCTGATATGTTTAATACTGCCATATCATTTAATCAGCCACTCAACTCTTTGAATACTTCATCTGTAACTAATATGTCTGGCATGTTTAATGGTGCGGTATCATTTAATCAACCCCTCTATAACTGGGATGTAAGCAATGTTACAGACATGTCTAACATGTTTAATGCTGCCACTTCATTTAACAACTATCTATACAAAATCAGCCAATTTGGCTATCTAGAATTGAGCTGGAATACACAAAGTCTTACAAATATGTCTGGCATGTTTAGCAATGCTACATCATTTAACTTGGGACTCAACTCTTTGAATACTTCATCTGTAACTGACATGTCTGGCATGTTTAATGGTGCTATATCATTTAACAAACCACTCTTTGATTGGGATGTCAGAAATGTTCGTGACATGTCTTACATGTTTGCAAACGCCAGCTCGTTTAACCAAGGACTTGGAGATTGGTATCCTAACAATTTACAAAATATGCACCAAATGTTTGCAAACGCCAGCTCTTATAATCAGCCAATGAACTTTTGGAATACTGGAACTGTTACAAACATGTCTGGCGCATTTTACAATGCATCATCATTTAACACAGATCTTAGCACTTGGGATGTAAGTAATGTTACTGACATGTCTCGCATGTTTGATGGTGCTAGTGCGTTTAATGGCTCCATTTACAACTGGGATGTTGATCAGGTCACGAACTTTTCATACATGTTCAAAAATGCTACCTCGTTCCCTGGCACAAATCTTGATATGTGGAGTGTAGATTCTAGTGCTAGCATGACTGATATGTTCAAAAATTCTGGTGCTACAATTCCAACATGGTATGCAGAATAAAGTGTAATATTCCGCTTTAACTATAGTAATATGCCTGCATTTTATCGTCTTTGCGGATATGAATCTGTATAGCATCACTTACTAGTATTATTTCCAGACTCATTTAAAATCAGAATCATCTGTCCAGTCATTACCTTGAATGTTCCACTGGTTGCACCGGCAACATTTTTTTACGCCCCTCTGACTGTCAACATCTATGCAAAAACAATGTTGGCCGTTTCCAGTGGTGTCATTTCTGCATAATTTTTGCACATGTATGGTTTTAATTTACTTCATAATTACCTTGTCGATTACTAAATACTGTAATCGGGAAATTTTAAATTACTAGTTTTTTCTTGTAAAAAAGTGTCTGAATCATTTGATAGAGAAAAAATAGTAGAGTGTATGTTTGATCCCGTAACTTCGGCTATAATTGCCCAACTAGAAGATGGTGAGAAAGAGTGCTCTATTTTAGCAGATGCGGCAAATATCCCAAAAGATGAGGTACGGCAGAGACTTGACTATCTAATAGAGGCTGGATTTATTGCTGAAAGAACAGATGATACTGGAACGTTTTTTTCTGCTGATGCTGAAAAACTAAGCAGTATAGTGGAGCAAAATGATAACTTTGATTCTGCCATAGATGGGCTAGAAAAGATGGACAGTTATCTAAACTAGGTACGTTTTCGTTTTCTAAATGCAAAAACTCCCACACCTAGCATTCCTGCAAGGCCTATGACTAGTACATACAGGGAGATAAATCCGATTGACTTTGCACCTGCATCTGGCTCTGGGCCTATCACCCCAAACACCTCTGCCTTTTCTGAACCGTCATTTTTTACAACCATACTATACATGCCATCTGACTCTACTGGGAATACTCCTTCAGACAAATCCCCATCAATGTTATCTGACTCTATCATATTACCAAACGGGTCTAACACATGCACAGACATACCATCTACATATTCTAGTAACTGGACTGCATAAATTCCATTTTGAGAGTCTGCTCTTTTTAGATCTGCTGATATGACTAGTTCCTCTCCAGTACTAATACCGCCTTCACCATTTGTCAGGCCTTCAAAAAGCACTTGATTTCCATAAAATGATAGTATCAGTCCGAGACCAACTACACCGCTTATCACTACTAGTAGAATGGTTGCCTTTTGCATGATCTGTACTGTTGGCATCTTTAGTTTAAACCTAGTTTTTCATGATTGAAATTGGCAAGTCTACACTATAATCATCGTACATTACTTTTAAAAAATTAACAAAGAACAACTTTATGCGGTATCGTACAATAAATAGATATGAAACAATGTTACAAAAAGATAGATTCAGTACTTCATCAATGTGGTCATAATGTGTGGTACAGGCAAAAAACTCTAAATATGTAAAATAAGATATATGATCATGAACGATGACCCCATACAATTTGATAGTAATGAATTAAGCTGTCCACGTTGCAAAACACTCTTAGTTAAAGGCAAATCTCCATTCTATTACCAAGGTAATAAAATGGGATCTTTTGATTCATTACGTTGTATTTGTGGGTATTTTGTTTTAACTGAAATTGGATTTAAAGAGTCTACAAAAGCAATACGGCAGTTTGGGTTAACAGTAGAACGGACCTAGCTAGAATAGACAAAGTAAAACCAAATACATGGCTACATAATGAAAGGAATTGATTAACAAATATCGTATCTGTTCACATGATTTAGCCCCAAAATCTGGCATTATGCTAGATGTATTTTACAATCTCATCTAGCCAATCAGATTTTGTTGCATTCCATGTTGTAATATGTGAAGTATGTTTCCCAAGATTGTTGGCACCAATACGTCTTCTCAGTGCACCGCGTATATTTCTGTACATTACTATTTTCTCTAATGCACACTCTGCGGGATTCTATACCTCATTTGCTCAGCTATACAGTATGTGCCATATCTTTAGGACTGATGGGCATTGTACTTTTGAATTTCACCTTATTTTGGATTCTGCTAAAAAGTTAGCCTAGGCTAAAAAAGTTAGCCTATGCTAACTTTAAATATACTGACTCGCTTTGTTAATTTCAGTTGAAGTTAAGCAGATCCGTATTGATGATTCTAGCATTGGCAGTTTTGGCGGGTCTCTTTGTAGCCGTACTTCCATCTGTCACTGATGCTCAGTTAATTGAAAAGATATTCGTAACACATACTGGAGGTGTGGTAAAGACGACTGGGGAAGTGATAGACCCTGTATATGTAGAATCCTCTATGGAGTTTGATCCGATGGAGTATTTGCGCGACTTTGATTATGGTGAGATATCGACTCTTGCAGATGGTACTATACTAAGAGAGTTTACCATAACAGCAGAGGATGACAAGATAATGGAGGTGGCTCCGGGCGTGTTTTACAACGTGTGGACATTTAATGGAACTGTACCCGGACCTACAATTAGGGCTACAGAGGGGGATATTGTGCGAATCAACTTTATCAATAATGGCTCTAAAACACACACCATGCACTTTCATGGGATTCATCCTGCTGAAATGGATGGCGTGTTTGAGCCTGTAGGTCCAAATGGGGGGAAATTCACCTACGAGTTTGTAGCAGGACCGGTAGGTGTTCATCCATACCACTGCCATGTCATGCCACTAGAAGAGCACATTGTACACGGACTGTATGGTGTCTATATAGTTGATCCCAAGGAGAGTCGTGCACCTGCAGATGAAATGGTGATGGTACTAAATGGATTGGACACTGACTTTGATACAGAAAATAACTTTTATGCGGCAAACACCATCCCATTTTATTATCAGCACCATCCAATCCAAATAAACACAAACGAACTGATTCGCATTTATGTGGTAAATATGGTAGAGTTTGATCCTATAAACAATTTTCACCTTCATGGGAATCTATACCACTATTACCCTACGGGAACATATTCTGTCCCATCATTTTACACTGACATGATAACGCTGTCACAAACTGAGCGAGGCATAATGGAGTTTGAGTACATATATCCTGGAAAGTATCTATTTCATGCTCACAAGGTAGAGTTCTCTGAGAAAGGCTGGACTGGGATTTTTCTAGTCTCTGATGAGGATTCTGCGGTGGGGTCATAATATGGAGCTTGGAGGCAAATCATCTAGAGCCAAGATGGTTGCAAGCGGGGTAATTCCGTTTATCTTTTTGGTGGTATTGGTGGTGTACATCTTTGGACCTGGCTCTGATATGCTTGACTTGGGTGTGCCACTCCCAGAGATTACAATTGAAAAGATAGACTTTGTAGACTCTGAAATAATTGCAACTGTGAGAAATACAGGTCCGATTCCAGTAGAAATTGTAATGGCAGATGTAAATGACAGGTTTCAGCCTGCTGCCGTAGAGCCGGACCGCTTCCTTGAAAGGTATGAGGCAAGCAAGGTGAGGATTCCATTTGAGTGGAATGTGGCAGAACCCTATACCATAGGACTTACAATACAGGACGGAACTCGATTTGAGAGGGATGTAAAGGCGGCAGCTCCTGCCTTGGAGTCAAGCCTAGAATTGTTTGCCTTTTTTGCCCTCATTGGGACATATGTGGGAGTAATACCGGTAGCTATAGGATTATTGTGGCTCCCGTTTATAAAAAAAATCAGCAGGGCAAAATATCACTTTTTTCTTGCACTAACTGCTGGCCTTTTGTTATTTCTTGCAATTGATTCTGTAGAGGAGGCACTAGCAGTTTCTGGGGAAAGCTTGTCAGATAGCTTTAATGGAGCACTGCTTGTAGCTACTGTGGTGGTTTTGTCTTTTCTGGGATTGTACCACTCTGGGGAGAGGCTTGTTGGGACTGCAAGAAAAAGCAAGATTAGCAAACCTCTTGCAATTGCACTGATGATTGCAATTGGAATTGGACTACACAACTTTGGTGAGGGACTTGCAATAGGTGCGGCAATAGGATTAGGATCAATTGCATTTAGCACATTTCTGATAGTCGGATTTGCAATACACAATACTACTGAGGGAATTGCAATAGCCGCACCATTATCTAGAGAAAAGATGATGCTTGGAAAGCTAGCCTGCTTGGGAATGATTGCTGGAGTGCCTACCATATTTGGAGCATGGGTGGGAGGCTTTGCATTCTCACCATTCATGACTGTAATATTTCTCTCTGTAGGTGCAGGTGCAATATTTCAGATAACACTGGTAATACTGCGATGGGTTCGAGAAAACGATCAGAGTCTTTCTAGTGCACCGGTTGCATCAGGACTTGCAGTTGGAATGTTGGTAATGTACATTACTAGTATATTGGTCTGATTTATGATGGCTCTGGGTGGATTGTAATTACAGCGTTTTTGAACTCTGATCTTATCACATGTTCAATCTCTGAGACTAGGTCGTGTATGTCCTCAATTGTTGCATTCTTTTCAAATGAACAGTCTATGTCAATTCTTAAAATGCCACCGAAACGAAGCGACGCAATACGGCCTATCTTTTTCACATCATAGTATCTTTTTAGAATATCTCGTATCTTGAGTTCTGATGCTTTATCTTCTGCCTCAAAATTATCTGGGATTACTGTGTATGGTTCCAAATGTATAGTGGCGTGTTCAATTCCTGCAATATTGTGTTGAATTTCATATTCGACCATCTCTGATATTTTGTGCGCTGATAGCAGGCTCATCTGCCTATCTACCATGACATGCAGACTTGCAAATGTCTTTTTGTCTATTTTATGGGTACTGACATTGTGTACTCCCATGACTCCACTTACATTGTTTGCAATCTCGTAAATTTTTGCATCCACAGGAACATTCTCCCAGCTTGGCTCAAAATGAATCATAGCAGATATTCTGGGAATTTCATTTTTAATGTTTTCTTCAACTCTGTCGCTTATTTCGTGGGCAAGATCAAAACTAGCATCAGCTCTCAATGATATTGTAATGTCTGCAAATGTAGTCTCACCGGATCTTCTCATCAGTACTGCATTAATGCCAACCACACCATCAGTGTTTGCTACAATTTTCTTGACTCTATTTACCATTTCTGGCGAAATGATATCTGTTAGGTCTTGTGCTGTTTTGTAAATCAGCTTGATACTTAGTACGGCAAGCAGACCTCCTAGAACTAGTGCGGCTAGAAAATCCCCGCTGTAAAAACCATATGCTGCAAAAATGATTCCTATTATTGCAACTAGTGTAGAGCCTAGGTCCATAAAGGCATGATAATAGTCAGCCTTGAGTGTAGTGCCTCCTATTTTTTTAATTGATTTTTTCAAGAGTATAATTCTAAAACAGTCCACTCCGATTGTGTATGCGCCACCAATTACTGCAAAAAACCCTGGAATTATGGTAGGTGGTGGGCTTTGTAGCCTGTTTATTGATTCGTAGATAAAGTATATGGCAATTAGAAATATTGCAATTCCTCCAAATAACCCTCCTAGTGATTCAATTTTGCCGTGTCCGTACGTGTGGCGGGAATCAGGTGGCTTGAGTGCCATTCTGGCAGCTAGTAGCAAAATCCCAGTCACAACGCAGTCTAGCAGTGCGTGAATACTATCTGTAATTAGGGCTAGGCTGTTTGAATGCAGACCAAATACAAGTTCCACTAGAAATGCAGAAAATATTGCAATCAGTGATATTTGCAGTACTCTGGTTCGATGTACAAACATTTCTGCTATTTACTATACCCTTGGCCTATTACAACTATTGTATAATACTGAATCCATACATCTCATCTCCACACTTTGCACATCTAGAATCAATACAACAAGATTATTTGTGGCCATACTTCATTTATATCGTTGCGAATTGAACTGATGTTAATTATTGCATTTGTGCCACTATTGGTCCTTCCTATGGGTATCATATATGGGGAGAATCCCAACTTGTATGTCTCAGCAGAAAACCCCTACTTTGAGAATCATTTTGCAGGTTCCATGGTAATAGAGGTAATAGTACGCAACCCCGACATTAGGGATACATCAGAGAATGTAGGAGAACCCGATGTCACTATAAATGGAAATAGTCTGAGGATGGTTCAAACATCTGATGGCAACTGGTATGCATACTTTGCTCACGTTGATGCCGCAAAAGCTGCTGACTCTACTGTAGTGCGTGCAGGTGAGGGATTGGACTTTGGTGTCTTTTGTGGGAATAATACCCCTGC
>JAPOPJ010000285.1 GCA_026712925.1 Nitrososphaerota archaeon | reverse complement strand
TGATATCCTAGGAAGTAATGCCCTAGGTAATGATACACCTGGTGATGTTATGATTGCAAATGTTGATGTGCCCAGAGCACATGATTTGTGCATAGTTTCTGTTGATGATGACCCAGTAAAGGGGAATTTTCATGCTCCAGTTGTTATAATTGAATTTTCTGACTTTGAATGTCCTTTCTGTGGTGCCTTTTTTTCAGATACTTTACCATTAATTGAAGCAGAGTATATTGCTGATGGTATGGCAAGCTTTGTGTATCGTGATTTTCCGTTGGGATTTCATGCAAATGCAATGCAGGCACACATGGCAGCAGAGTGTGCTGATGAACAGGGACAGTTCTGGGAGTATCATGATATTTTGTTTGAGAATAATGTGTGGAAAGTGGACACAGAACCCAATCTAGCAGGGATTTTCTCTGGATATGCAGATGATGTTAAATTGGATGCTGATTTGTTTAATCATTGTATGATATCTGATCATATTAGAGACGAGATTCTACATGACATTGATGATGGTGCCAAATACGGTGTCAGTGGAACTCCTACTTTTTTCATAGGTAATGATGATGTGGGATATGAGAAAATAGTTGGTGCACATCCTTTTGAGACATTCAAGGATGTGATTGAGCGTAAATTATCACAATGACGTGTTAAATGAACTTTGAGATGCTAATATTATGGGATTTGTCTATTTGATATTTGATTTTTGTCATTGATTATATGACTAGTGTTGTGTTTTTGCCTGAATGTGTGGTTTGTTTTGCTGACTAGTTTTGATATACTGGTAATTATACATGTTTATTTTTTCAGTCTTGCAAGTATCTTTAGTGTCTGTATGGTTATGTGCAGATCATACACACATATCAACATGACATCTAGAATTGACATCTAGAATTGTAACTGCTCACACCCATACCCCTGTAAACACAAAATCTACATGCATTCTTCTTTTCTTTGCAAACTATCTTGGAATGTGTATAGATGCCTGGAAATAATATCTGAAAACTACATCTAAAAATCACATTTGGAAATATTATCTGAGAACCACATCTGAAAGTTATACCCTACAATGACATCAAAATATCAATACATACTGTATCTTCCCTTAAATTAACACTATTTTGTTCATGTTATGGAGGAGCAACTGCTACGAGTTGCAGTACTTGGGATAATACTTGCACCAATGGCATTAAGTGACCTGCGCACTCGGGGAGTCATGACTGATATTCTTGCAATGGGGCTTGGAATATCTGTTTGTTTTGCAGTGTATGATTTTGCAACAAATAGTGTGGCAGAATTTTGCATGCCACTGCTTGTATCGTATTTGTTTTCAATTGTAACTGGTGTAATGGCAGTTCTCTTGGCAAAAAGAATGTCAATTGGAACCTCTGATGGATATGTAATGTTGATAATTGCATTTATGCTTCCTCATATAGGGGGATTGCCAGCATCCATGGCTATACTATTTACTGGTTTGGCACTTTGTGCAATATTTAGGGTAATAATACCGCTATTTCGAAATATCTCTAATGCCATATCTGGTAAAAAGTACTGTAAAGATATTATTTTTCACTATATGAAGCGAAAAGGTGAAAAGTTTTGTATTCAGAATATGATCATACATGACTCTGGAAGATTTGTAGATATAGATGGAAAACCAGTTATTGTAAAAAAGGATGGAAGTAACTATTTTCTCGGAGAAAATGATGAGAATATCCCAGTAATTTTAGCCATGCCACTTGTCTTTTTTTTAGCTATAGGGTATGGTATAGTGTCGCTTTTACTGCTATATAGTGCAGGGTATATTGCTGAATTATACCCTGTTTTGTCATGTCATGATTTGGCATAGTATGCTATTATGGTGCCTTGTATTATTCTTGAGATATGGTTAATCTGTAGATTTTCTAAATTCATACCTTGGATGCTCAAAAGTTGTTAAAGACTCATCATAATACGTAACTGTTCACGCCATACTTTTTGCAAACACAAAACCAGCATTTTTCAATCAATGTAAACTATATCATGAGATGTAAATACAATAATGACATGGCAAGTATAACCATATACGCCAAAGCACATTTTGATGCTAAATAATCTAAAAATGCCACAAATTTGTCAATGATGGTCATATCAAGGACAAAATGGTAAAGTGTAGAATTTGGTAAAGTAAAATTATTCAGAGGCCTAGATTTTGGGTTAAAATAGAACCATCTGTTATTGTGATATATGCATGGGTGCTAGTCCCTTCCACTTGAATTAGATAACCGCCAGCTTTTAGCTCAATGGAATAGCTACCATTTTCATCTGTGATGGTTTTATTTACATCGGTTTGATCAGCAAAATTTACTACAATTATAGACTTTTCAGAAACACCTAATTCTCCAGAATCATAGATGTCATTTTCATTAGAATCCATATACACTATACCTGATACTCCAGTTAGTGTAGGTTCAGTTGGTTCGTCTGCTTCTAGTTTTTCTATTCTTGCAGTGATATCAGACATCATACCTTCAAGATTAGAGAGGATTGTTTTCATGTCATTTAGCATTGTCTCTAAATTTGTCAACCTTGCTTCAAGATCAGGCATATCTTCAGGGACATATACATAGATTTTATCAAACCAGTCTAGTATCCAGAATTTACCGTCATGAAATAAAATTCCTGCTGAATTACCATTTTCTGATACTAGATCAAATCCAGAGTTATCATCTAGTGTGCCATTAATATCGTATGCAAAGACTTTACTGTCTTTAAAATCTACCACCCAAAACTTTTCATCAGCAAATGTAATTCCTATTGGTTGAGTATTTTCAGATGTCAAGTCAAATCCAGAGTTATCATCTAGTGTGCCATCAGTATTATATGCAAAAACTTTATGCGCGGTAAAATCTACCACCCAGAATTTATTATCATATAGCGTCATTCCAGTGGAATCGATACTCTTTGATGTCAAGTCAAATCCAGAGTTATCATCTAGTGTGCCATCAGTATCATATACGAAGATTTTGTCTATTGTGGTATCATCATTGTTATCTAGTACCCAGAATTTATTGTCGTAAAATGTTATTCCTAGAGGACCGTCATTCTCTGATGTCAAGTCAAATCTAGAGTTGCTATCCGGTGTGCCATTAGTATGATATACAAAAACTTTGGTCTCGTATCTGTCTACAATCCAGAATTTATCGTCATAAAATGTAATTCCTACTGGTGTAAAGTTTGTAGATACTAAATTAAATCCAGAATCGGGGTCCGGCACATATGCACTAGCTGCCTGAAAACCAGCTCCAGTAATTGTTAATACAATCATACTGTATAGTGCAATTTGTGTTTTGGTATATCCCATCACTATACGGTGCAACTTGAATAATCTATTTAAATTGTAGTTTTGGGTTTTTTTTAATTTGGTGCTTGGGCTAGTTTTGCTTGATGTATTAATTCTATATTATATCATGGAGTGATTTTGATGCCATACCTTGCAGGATATGTCTTTGCAGATGCTTTTGCCTTGTTTGATTTATGGTCATACTATAATTGTAATTTCTGCATACACATCTTGCAGGATATGTGCATCGCAGGATATGTGGCTTGGTTTTTGAGTGCATCTAATTAGTGATGTGACAAAGAAAATTTAGCATGATGATGTGGTAAACAGATTCCATGGCATGAGGCTTGAGATATATCCAAAGTTGTATGGTGGTTTGTTATACCATACCTTTGATAAATCGGGAGATTTGGATATGATGTGATTTGGTACTAGATAGTTAGGCAATTATTCTGAATCACAATGTGTGGGTATGTTTTGCACTCTGCTGTAGTGGGTTGATATTGATTAAGATTACGTGTTTTGTATGTCTTGCTGGACTGTAATGATATGTATGTGTGGCCCTGCAGTCATACGTCTCGGCCTGAAAGTCATGTCTGATATGCACAGATATGAAAAAGTATGTCTTTTTTGAGCTTAGAGGTTGGTGTGGCATGCCTAGGGGCTATGGTGAACCAAGTCATACACATCAAGTCATATCGTACCAAGCCATATCGTACCAAGTTATATGTGCCGTGACTGTATTTGAGGCATGTTGCTATCTGTACATGGGCTTTCTTGCTTGGAATTTCTCTTTTTTGGCATGAAATACCGATCAAAACAGTTATGGATCAATCATTCACTTCGCTTATATAGTAAAATTCTGGCTGTATATCAATAACATGAGTAAAGAAATACGAAAAAAACTAACTAGTTTTACACTGATGGCAATCATGGTTGCCGGTGGACTGACCTTTGCAGTTCCAGGCTTAGAGCCTGCATCTGCACAGACATCCAACGCCAACCTGTTTGTCTCAACACAAATTGCAGCTTCTGATAACACGATATCAGCACCTCAAGTAGTTGAGATTGTTATTAGTGATTCAGACATAAACGACACTGATTCTGGAACAGGTGCACCCGATGTTACAGTTAATGGCTCTAGCCTAACAATGGTTCAGGCACCTGATGGTAACTGGTATGCATACATTGCTTCAAATAGTCATGCTAAGTCTGTCGATGATCCTGCTAATGATACTGGAATTAACTTTGGTGACCCATCTGGTAACATACTAGCTGATGTTGCTGGTGATGCTTGGCCTTGCAGTACCGACCAGTCTGCTCCAAACTCCTTCAAATGCAGTTCAACAGACGAAAATGGTGATACTGCGGTTTATCAACTAAGTACTGGTACCGAGATGTTTAGCAAATACTTTAACGTGGTTAGAGAAGCAAAACAACCAAATACTAACAATCAGAACCATCTGTCAAACGTAACGAGTGGACCTAATGTTTGGCCATTTGTACACCTCTACGACTTTGCTGACAATGTCACAATACAGTACAACAAAGGTGGTGATGTACAAACTGCATCATTTGACTTTGATACTGTAGGTGGCAGTGCAGAACTGGACAAAACCACTTACCCACAAGGTTCACAGATTCACATTACTATCACAGACGCATGGTTGAACATCGACCCAACTGATGAGGATACTTGGACCTTTGATACTGATGCTGGTAGCACATTCTATCTGAAATACGATGAAAGTGGTGCACCAACCGGTAATGGGGGCATGGTAGTCCCATCTGGTGCCGATATTAACTGTGATGAGACATGTACGATGCTAATTGACAGGAATGGTCTGATTGATTTCCAAGGTAATGAGAATGCCATGGGCACATTTACTGGTCAATCTGCTTACACAGTTACAGTAACAGAAAGCGAACCAAACACTGGAATATTTACATCATATGACGATAATGACAATTCATCAACTATGATCGTTGATGATGCACGAAGAAACACTACGGCAATATTTGAGTA
>JAPOPJ010000267.1 GCA_026712925.1 Nitrososphaerota archaeon | reverse complement strand
GCAGTGTTGCTGTTCTTGACTATTCCTGATACATCAGAGACTGCACCCGGTGTACAAATGCCAACTGTAAACTTTGCCATTCCAGCAGATAGTTCATCTACAAGTGATGATATGGTATCAAGGATATCGCCATAGTTTTCTTTTGGTGTGGGAGTTCGCTTTCTTTTGAGTACAGTAAATGAGGCATCAGCCATATCATGATGGGAATCACCAAAATCATCATGTGTGTCATCAAGTGTATCATCAAGTGTATCATCAAGCAGTATTCCTTCTATCTTTGTGCCGCCAAGATCAATTCCAATCCTGTACGTCAAAAACAAACAAAAATCCTGATGCTCAAGTTGACCGCCGTATCTAGCCCATCGGTGGCGGTGCTCCTGCCCCGCCTGGTCCACCAGATACTGCAATTACATCATCAATTCTCAAAATCATACATGCTGCCTCTGTAGCAGATTTTATTACTTGCTCCTTTACAGCAACCGGTTCAACTACATCTATTGATAGCATGTCTGCAATCTTTGTGTTTCTAGCATCTATACCTGTCCATCTTCGTCCTTGGTTTTGTTTTGCCCTTAGGTTGGCCATTGTATCAATGGGATCCATCCCGGCGTTTTCTGCTATAGTAAGTGGAATTGTCTCTAATGCCTCTGCATATTTTTTGATGGCTAGTTGTTCCCTACCATCAAAGCTGTCAGCCCACTCTTTGAGTTGTGATGCCACAAATGATTCTGGTGCACCGCCGCCTGCTACAATTTGTGGTTTTTCTATCACATCTTTTACCACCATAAGGGAATCATGAATTGAGCGGTCGACCTCATCAATTACACGCTGAGAGCCTCCTCTGATCAAAAGCGTTACAGATTGCGGATGTTTACACCCTTCGATAAAGACCCACTTGTCAGATTCTACTTTCTTTTGATGTGCCAGATCAGCAGAGCCCAAGTCCTTCTCAGTTAAATCATCTAGATTCGTAGTGACACGACCTCCTGTTGCTTTTGAGAGTTTGGTCATGTCGCTTTCCTTGACTCGTCTTATAGCCATTATACCGTTCTTTGAAAGATAGTGTTGTGCAATATCGTCGATTCCCTTCTGGCAGATAAGCACATTAGCTCCGACATCGTGAATTTTGTCCACCATTGACTTTAACATTCTATTCTCTTCCTCTAGGAACATTTGCATCTGTGTTGGGTCGGTAATTCTAATCTCTGAGCTCATCTCAGTCTTTTCAATTTCGAGTGCTGTGTTTAGCAATGCAATCTTTGCCTTTTCTATCTTTGTAGGCATTGCGCTGTGTACTATTTCTTTGTCTAGCACTACTCCCTTGACTATCTGAGTATCCTGTATTGAGCCGCCTGCCTTTTTTTCAACCTTGATATTATCAAGATCAACTGTATACTTTTCGCCCTTGCTTGAGGCCACACCCAAGACAGCATCAACTACTATCTTGGATATGATGTCACTGTCTTCAGAGATTAATTTTGATTGCATACTTGTATCGGCAATCTTTAAAAGTGACTCCCTATCATCGGGCTTGATTTTCTTAGAAAGACTAGCGTAAATTTCCAGCGTCTTCTCAGCTGCTGCTTGATAACCCTCTACAATAACTGATGAATGCACCTCTTTTTTGAGCAGTTCCTCTGCTTTTGCAAGTAGCGCGCCTCCAAATACCACTGAGGATGTAGTGCCATCACCTACCTCATTATCAACTGTCTTTGATATTTCCACCATCATCTTGGCTGCTGGATGCTGAACATCAAGCTCTTTGAGTATAGTGGCCCCATCATTTGTAATTGTAACATCACCTAGGGAGTCTACTAGCATCTTGTCTAGGCCGCGTGGCCCTAGGCTACTCCTAACCAAATCAGCCACTAGTTTTGCCGCAGCAATGTTATTCTGCTGGGCATCCTTGCCTTTTTGTTGCAAGGCGCTCTCCTTGAGTACCAGTATTGGCCCGTTTGGACCTTGTTGAATTGAAGCCATTGATATTCAGCTTGTCTTTTAATCCCCTTTTTTAACATTACTTGGTTGGCCAATTTCGCCAAATTTGGGGCTTTGATGCGGGTTTTGCAGGAAAATGATGCCCACATTTGTGCTTCAAACGGCGCAGAAATGTCACAAATCAGACATTTCTAGAACAAATAGAGCAGGAATGCTTTACAATAATACAAGTACATGCCACACTCACATGATAGGTGAGACAAGCGCCCTCTTTCGGACATCTACCATACCACTTGACAGTATGCGGGCCTGTGGTATTGCAAGAAATGGCAGAAATAGCGGGACCAAATGCGGTCTAGAAAAGATACATCCTGAATCTGTAATGCATGAGGTTATACCCTCAAATTCAGATAGCGTACTTTCAAATGATTTGCCAGAAATAATCCCTGCAATTGGAAGTGGAAGTGATGATATGATCTTGCCGTCCATAACCACTGCCATCCCGCCTTGCTTCTTTACAAGGTGGTTTGCAGCTTTTGCCATATCAGAATCGTTTGTTCCAATCACTACAAGGTCGTTCTCATGCAGACTCCATGTGGATGCAAATGCGCCCACCTTGGCACCAAATTTTTCAAGAAATCCAATAGTATGATTTTTCGTCTTACCTGTCCTATCAAATGCTGCCACCTTCCAAACATCCTTCTCAACAGATGCACAAACAGAATCATCCTTTACAGACAGCTCTGCCGTACCAAACTTTGTAACAATCTCAGTAAGCATTAGAATTGTGTTTGCCGTAACTGTTTTTTTCTTGGATAGTATGGCAAAATCAAATGGTGCAAACTCTCTAAGCTTGACTGTTTTTTTAAGCCATGCAGGGACTTGTTTTTGACGAACTCTAGTAATTAGATTCCCTTTTGAGACTACAAGCTTGCCCCCTACAAACACATCGCGTGGCCTGACTGATTCCAAATCCTCAAAGATAACCATATCTGCAAGCCTACCTGGCGCAATTCCGCCCAAGTCCCTTCCCATATTGTAATAGTCAAAACAGTTCCTTGAGGCCATAGTTATC
>JAPOPJ010000283.1 GCA_026712925.1 Nitrososphaerota archaeon | reverse complement strand
CCGACAACGCCTACTGCCTTGTCATCTCCTACTGCAGCATATGCCTGCCAGACTGTTCCATAAATGCCAGCATTTACAAGTTCGTCTTCGACAATTCTACTTGCTGTTTTGGCAATGGCAAGCTTTTCGGGAGTTATTTTGCCAATTATTCTTACTGCTAGGCCGGGACCAGGAAATGGATGTCGCATGAGAATCTTTTCAGGGACGTGCAGTATTTTTGCAATCTTTCTTACTTCATCTTTGTAGAGTTCACGCAACGGCTCTAGAACTTTAAGATTCAGACTCTCTGGTAGGCCTCCTACGTTGTGGTGTGACTTTATGACGGATGCCGGGCCCTTTGAGACACCACTTTCTATGACATCGGGGTATAATGTGCCTTGTGCAAGCCACTTAAACGGTCCGTTCATTTTAGCAAACTCTGTAAATACATTAACAAATTCATTTCCTACTATCTTTCTCTTCTTCTCAGGGTCTTCTATTCCGTTGAGCTTTTCTAGAAATGTTTTTGATGCATCTATCGAGTCAAAGTTTACCTTAAAATTTTCTCTGAACATTTTCTTAATCTCATCTTCCTCACCAAGTCTGAGCAGACCATTATCTACAAAGACACAGCGGAGTCTATTCCCGATGGCCTTGTGGATGATTAGCGCTGTTACAGTAGAGTCGATTCCCCCGCTTACACCGCAAAGCACGTCTCCTTCAATGCTTGCAATCTTTTTCACAGTAGAGTCGATGAATCCTTCCATGGTCCAGTCCTGTCTTGCTCTGCACACCTTTAGAACAAAGTTCTTGAGAAATGTTGTCCCTTGTTCAGTGTGAACTACCTCTGGGTGAAATTGTATCCCATACACTGACTTTTTCTTTAGAGCAATTGCAGCTGCTCTTGCATTTTTAGTGTGGCCGATTATCTCAAAGTTTGGTGGTATGACTTCTGCTTCATCACCATGACTCATCCATGCTCTTACTGACTTTCCAACACCACTTAGCAGATTCTCATCATCATCAATTTCTAACAGGGAAGAGCCATACTCTCGATTTGCTTGTTTTACCTTGCCGCCAAATTTATCCACTATAAGCTGGTGCCCATAACATATGCCAAGGAGTGGCAGATCCATATCGTATATTTCATTTTCAGGCATAGGGGCATCTGGACTATACACACTTGATGGTCCTCCTGAAAAGATTATCCCCTTTGGGTCATGTCTTTGTATCTCCTCAAAGCTAATATCGTATGGTACTAATTCTGCATAAACAGAAAACTCTCTAATTCGTCTGCATATTAGATGGCTGTACTGGGAGCCAAAATCTAAGACCAGAATTTTGTCCATGATATGTCACTTTTTGTCGTTCTCAAGCATGCGTGCTAGCGACCAGCCTGCTGTGTTTATTATCTCATTGATTCTCTCTTTTTGCCTATAATTTCTGATAATTATTTCACTGAGATGTGGCCCGCTCCTCTCGACTGTACAGCTAATTACAGAATCTTTTTGGATTTTTCCAGCATCTACTTCAGAGTCATCTTTTGATTTCATACCACCTATTATTCTCTCAAGAAAGAACGGTTTGAACGGGTGGGCATCTGCATCCACCTTTGTATCTTGATTTATGATTATTGAGATCTTTTCTGTTGATACATATGCATTAGCTACTAGCTGACCAGACGTATCAGTTATCGGGACTGGTTTGCCATCAGGAGTGCTTTCCTGACTTTGTATGTTCTCTGGTTTGTCTATACTTGGGTTTGTGGATTGTGCCGTGTCATGCTGTGTCGTGTCGTGCTGCGAATCCTCTGGATTAGTTACTAGCGAGGATGCCTTTGTAAAACTAGATTCCTTTAGAACTACATCTAGCACCTCGATGCTTCCTTCTAACATCTCTATCTCCTCTTGGTGTTTGCGTATTTTGGCATAAAGCTCGTCTCTTAGCGCGGCAGTCTTGCGAACTTGGTCATTTGAAAATCTCATACCATACAACTACATGATGGCTATAAAATGCATTCTAGATGCTGTCTAGATTTTCATAGCTAATACTTTGAAATCCTGGTATGTGGCTTGAGGTAGTGAGTAGTTCGGATTTTGTTCTACCTGAGAGCCAGCCTAGAATCTCCCTGCTTTTGTTTAGTTTTTTTAGCTTTGTCTTTCTGTCTGATTTCTTTGTACCTGAGAATCTCCCCACTGTACCGTCATAATCCATCCCAAATAGGACTATTCTTTTTGCCCCAAAGTGGCTTGCAAGAAAGACTGACCGGTCGCCATCTGTAAAGCCGCCAAAATTTCTCACCATCCCATACGGGGTTGATTGTGTAGTACCAAGAATCTTCTCAAAGGATGTAGCCATGTATAATTTTGAAATATTATCCCCGTGCGCATGTACTATATGAATAGTCCCCATTTTATTGCATCTTTTGAGTGCTATCGCATCCCCATCTAGGTCAGTAACTATAATGTCTGGTATTATGCCACAATCTGTCATATATTTTGCAGCACTGTCTGCTACAATCTTGACTATTCCTTTGGATTTTTTTAGAGTTGGGATGGCAGTATTTAGTGAGTTTCCAGCACCTATAACAAATATGGTCTCATTTTTGATCATACTTGATATGGTATGGTCTGATATTATTTGGCTTGGCTTGATGCTACTTATAATAGAGCCTAAAATAATACCTGCTTCATAGTCGAGTCGGCTGTTGTATCCAAATTCTCTGACTATCTCAAGGTACAATTTATTCCATCCACGAATTGTCATATCACTAAAATTAGAATACCTTTTGATAAATTGTGTGAACAGGCTTGGCAGGATTACAGTCGGAGAGAAATGTCCTGTTAGAATAATGGGAATTTTAAATACAAGTCCCGAATCGTTTTACAAGAAATCTGTCAAGACCTCTGAGGAGCAGATAAGGGATGCGGTTTTGCAGATGGAATCTGACGGTGCAGACTTTGTTGATGTAGGTGGAATGTCAACTGCACCATACTTGTCCACACTAGTATCAGAAGATGTGGAATCAGATCGTATACTTGGTGCAGTAAAGGTAATCCAGTCAACATCTGATATTCCCATTTCAGTTGATACCTGCAGGGCATCTGTTGCAGAAGCTGCACTAGAGGCAGGTGTTGATATACTCAATGATATATCTGGTCTAAAGTATGACAAGAAAATGCGCGATGTTATATCTAGATTCAAACCTTCTGTAGTACTTTGCGCGTATGGTACAGATATGACCACAGAGAATCATATATTATCTGCACGAAATCTGTTAAATGAGAGTATTTTTATTGCCAAGGAGTGTGGTATTCTGCCACATGGGATAACACTTGATCCGGCCATCGGGTTTTTCAGAAAATCTGGCATGGGGGAGTTTTTTACCAAAATTGAATCAGACTGGACAGACCGGGACATTGAGGTTCTATCTGCACTACAATCAATAAAACAAGAGTATCCTGTTATGGTCTCAGTTTCTGGCAAGTCGTTTCTGGGAAAAATCCTAGGCAAGGATGCACCTAGAGACAGGCTATCTGGAAGCATTGCAGCAGAAGCAGTAGCCGTATTATATGGGGCAGACATTATCCGCACTCATAATGTTGCGCAGACAAGGGATGCAGTACTAGTCGCATCTAAACTTTCAGGGCGGGCATAGTGCTGTGCGTTTATGACTTCACGCATGGGAAACAAAGGCTTATAATCCATTCCTGACTTTCTTTACAAGGTTTCATTGGAATTTAGAGAGGGATTGACATTTGATGATGTTCTTCTTGTACCCAACTATTCTGACATTACAAGCAGAACTCAGACTGATTTGAGCACAAGATTATCAAGGAACATATCGATAAACATACCTTTTGTGAGTGCCAACATGGATACTGTAACAGAGTCATACATGGCAGTGGCAATGGCCCGTGCAGGCGGAATTGGAATCATTCACAGATTTTTGACTATTAGCGAGCAGGCAGACGAAGTTCTCAAGGTCAAGCGTTCTGGTAGTGTTATGATAGAAAATCCGTATTCAATAGATCAGAACAAAACCATCGGGGATGCGATAGACTATGCAACAGATAAGGGAATATCTGGAATTTTGGTGATTGATTCTGAGTCAAAACTAGTGGGTATCATAACTGCCCGGGATCTGCTTTTTGAGCCTAGGAGGGATGTCTCGATTCGTGAAATTATGACCAAGGATGTAGTGACTGCCAAGATGGGAGTCTCACTTGATGATGCCAAGGACATTTTGCACAGACATAGGATTGAAAAACTTCCCATCATAGATGATTTGGGGACTGTAAAAGGTCTAGTGACAAGCAAGGACATAACAAATGCAGAGGACTATCCTTCTGCATCCAAAGATGGCAAAGGTAGGCCACTTGTAGGTGCTGCTGTAGGAGTAAAGGGGGACTTTTTGGAGAGAACCGAAGCTATACTAGATGCAGGTGCTGATGCAGTAGTAGTTGACATTGCACATGGACACAGCGAGAATGCAGTAAGCGCAGTACGCAACATCAAAAAGGCATTCCCTGAATGTGAGCTGATTGCTGGAAACGTTGCTACCGCACAGGGTACTAAAGACTTGATTAGTGCAGGTGTTGATGCAGTCAAGGTCGGTGTTGGTTCAGGTTCCATTTGTATAACTAGAGTGATTACAGGCTCTGGCGTGCCACAGCTTACTGCTGTAATGGACTGCGCAAAGGTTGGCAAGGACTGTGATGTCCCGATAATTTCTGATGGTGGAACTAGAACATCAGGTGATGCCACAAAGGCACTAGCAGCGGGGGCATCAAGTGTGATGGTTGGGAGCATACTTGGCGGTACAGACGAGTCACCTGGAACAGTTCTCACCAAGAATGGAAAACGCTTCAAGGTTTATCGTGGTATGGCTTCACTTGCAGCATCTATTGGCAGAAAATCAAAAGAGACTGGAACAATCTCACTTGATGATGACCTTAATGACTATGTTGCAGAAGGTGTAGAGGCAATGGTACCATACAAGGGAACAGTTACAGATATTTTAAAACAGCTTACAGGTGGAGTTCGTTCTGGCCTGAGTTACTGCGGTGCCCACACTATATCACAAATGCAGGAAAACGCCGAGTTCATCAAGATGTCTGGCGCGGGCTTTGCAGAAAGCCAGCCACATGATGTATCACTGATGTAGCAAGATTTCTACATGTCTTGTTTGATTGTATATTTGCAACATATTTGCAACACTCTTGGCTACACTTGAAAAAAAGTTCTGACATCATGTACTGGTATGGTTCTCTGTCGCATCATGTGTTGCACAAGAATATCCCAAGTCATAACTATAGTCATGCATATTCTGCATGCTCACTATTAATAAAAAAGAATATGGGCAGGCTAGTTGGCAAAGATGCTAAATTGTGCAAATCAATACCGTCAAAACCATGTCAAGTGATATGGCATACACTTGCACAGAAAAATCTAAAGTATTATTGAGAATTGGTAAAACAGATGTTTTGTTCACGGGAATCATTTGCATCATCTTATCACGGGAAATATTTGCTTCAATTTGATTCAGACAGATTGGAAACGGGGCCATACAATCTTCGAAAAATATTATACATAACTGGGAACAAGGCATACCACAAATCAACATCTATTGTTTAATAACACATTGATGTGGTGAATATAATTACTAGGATAAAACATGTAATACCAATAATAACACTGGCATTGCTGATTCTGTTTGATTTGATTGATGATAGACAGCACTAGGTGATGATATTACAAATGAATTGGGACCGGTGGAAAATAGACGAGCTGCTGTATTTTACAATCGTATCGTTGGGGAATGATATTTTTGCTAACATGTGATGGTTTTCTAAGGTGTGGTTCTATTTTGTTTGATGGTGGTTTTTGGTATATGTCTATGAAGGATATCTTGTAAAACCATATCATCATGAACGCACTTGGGTGGATTCTAATCTTTAGTATCGTGGCAGCTGTGGTGATTGTGTTTGGACTTGCATTATCCGGCCATCTTGATATAGGTATATGGTCTGAGCGTCAGAAATACGTACTACCTATGATACAATTCGGAATACTAGATACACTGATACATATTGACACCATTCCAGTACACGAGGAAAATCCGCGTTATTTTGGTCATATCTCACATATCACACTCCTAGAAGATGAATCTATTCGTGTAAGGTTTGAGGGTGATCAAGAATTGTTGCCGTGGGGTTATTATCCACCATTTACATATGAAGAAACGTATCAGATAGGTGATAGCTTTGCGGCTCTTTGTATTAAGAGTGAGAACCGGACGAGCTTTAGCCTATACGAGTACAACGGGACCATTCGAAAAGACGACCAGCTTTTCGTAACTATGATACATGGGACTGTAGAGATACCAAAATACATTACCTGTGATTTTCCACAGGTTTTGAAATACTCCAAGAATGTGTTTAGCCTTGAGTCACTAATACCAGATAACACCCAATAATATTCACACACATGCTTGGCACACATGCACATGCTAGCAAGAAAGTTTTTGACATTTGTTAGGATGATGGCACAACTGTTTGATTTTTTGGTACTTGTTCACATAGTGCCTAAATTTTTCATGTAAGTAGTAATATCATACGTAACAGATTGACTTTCTAAAGTATGTGTGTGTGGAGTATCAAAATCACCATCATACATCCAATCTAGGTATAATTCAGAAACTCGAATTGTTATCAAGGCTGAAACAGATGGAAATGTTATACGATTAATTCTGATTGGCTAGGTCTAGTTCTGGCCGTCGCGTATCTGGATTTTTGCTAGATAGTAATCTGCATGTTGCACATACATAGAACCAGTAGAGCTCGGTGGTACAGGTGGTCCATCAAATATGAGTATGGTGGAGTATGTCTTGATTTGTTTTCCATCAATGAGAACAGTCTCTCCTGTTTCTATAGCTGGCGAGCCATTAATTCCTGTTATGTTTCGTGGCTTGTCCTCACCTGATATGGTGAAATTAAGATAGCTGTTGATGAATGTGGCAATGGGTTCTGTGTATATCATGGTAATTTCATTAGAGCCTGTAATGGGGTCTGTTCCGTCAACTTGGTCCGGATCTGTACTTTGGGTAGGTTCTGTGATTTGACCATATACTAGAGTATCTTTTAGTTCCTTGATGTTTCTTGTTTGGGATGGTGGATTTTTGACAGTTATGGTAATACTGTCTGTATCTGTACGTGCTCCGTCACTGACAGTAAGTGTAAATTCAAGTGTTTCTGGTTCTGATGGTGCAGTAAATGAGATGCTTGCCAAATCAAGGTTTTCAATTGTGACTCTAGTTCCTGAATCTTGATTCCATCTGAATGTAAGGGAATCACCGTTTGGGTCAGTACCAGAACCACTTAGGGTTACTGTCTTATCTACAATGACTGTCTGGTCTGCTCCTGCATTAGCGCTAGGTGGTTGTTGTGCTATTACTCTTATGCTGACTGTATCTGCATCTGTGGCAGAAAGTGTACTATCCGTTACTGTTAGCCTGAGAGTTGTAGTTCCTGGGGATGATGCGGTAAATGTGGGCTGTAGGACGGCATTGTTTGACAGTGATACTGTGGGCCCAGAGACGTGAGTCCATGCGTATGTAAGTGGGTTGTTGTTTGGAGTTATTGCGGTACCACGCAAGGTTACTGTATCTCCTACCGTGACTATCTGATCTGATCCTGCATTGGCAGTAGGTCCATTTGAAACTATTACCGTGACAGTATCCATATCTCTGATAATACCATAATTGGTGACGTGGCCAGTTTTTACCACATTTTGGTCTGCTGCTAATGTTGCAGTGACTCTAAATGTCAATTGGGTAACTTGGTTTGGTGCTGTAAATGTAGGTGATGCTGTGTTGGCACCAGTTAGCTGTACGGTGGGACCTCCGGTTTGAGTCCAAGAATATGTGATGGTCTTGCCAGGAGTTGTAACTGTAGAGCCAGAACCATTTAGTGTAACAGAACCACCGCGCAAAACTGCTTGGTCAGGACCTGCATTTGCTGTTAAAAATACCATTTCAAGTATTTGTACGCCACCATCCCTTCCACTATGTTCATTGTGTGAACCTACCGATGCAAAGTGTCTCTCATTTCCACTAATTGTTTGCTTGTATGTATTTACATTATTTACCTCACGAAGTAGTGTATCTGATCTTTCAGTGGTCTCTTTTATGTACGCCTTCTCCACTGGACTGTTCGGATTTGTCACATCTATAATCGTTACAGCATGGCTGTTTGCCTTGCCTGCAACCAGTGCATACCATTTATCATTGTATGAGTGCACTGTTACATCTTCTGCTCCTTTATATCGGGTATCATTAGATGTTATCTTACCTGCACCAGTCGGATTGTTTGGGTCTGTAATGTCTATTATCTGAAGTCCGCCTTCAGTAGATGATTGTTGTGTCACTACGGCATAGTGTTTATTCCCTATGGAGTAGACATCTACTGCACCGGCACTATTTAACAAAAGGCTATCCGTGTCAGTTAGGATTCCTGCGGCAGTCGGACTGTTCGGATTTGTAATGTTTATTATCTGAATACCATGATCATAGGTTGATGTAACTACCGCATAGTAATTACTTCCCTTGGAATAGATGGCAACATCACTGGGACCCTGAAGTGGCCTGCTACCACTGTCTTGTACCTGTCCAGTAAATGTT
>JAPOPJ010000182.1 GCA_026712925.1 Nitrososphaerota archaeon | reverse complement strand
TGCCTACTATAGAAATAGTTTGGACAACATTTACCAACAAAATTGTGATTTAAATTCTACAATCCGAAGGACTGATTAGAGACAAACACGTTATACAGGCCTCTTGCATGCGCTTCAATGCCACAATCTCTTGCAAACTCGATGAATATTGACGGCTCGTTGTATGTGTATGCGATTCCGTCAGCTCCGTTTCTTACAGCAGTCTGCGCTACTTCAGCTGGAGTCATGTCTTCTCCCTCTACCATGCGCCTCTGGCTGATGGAATGATTCTGGCAATATCTACAGAGCCAATTACAACCAGTAGTTGCAATGGAATACACCTTTGATCCCGGATTAAAGTGAGTTACAGGTTTTTTCTCAACGGGATCAACATGTCCTGAAATAACTTTGCCATATACAAAGAGATCCAATCTGCCATCCACATTCCCCCTGACACCACACAGGCCGACCTGTCCTGTCCCGACCTCACAGTATCTGGCACAAGCAGTGCATCTAGCCTTTCCATCGGATATCTTTTCATACAGGATTGCCTCTTTGCCCATAGACTAAAAGTACTGGCATTCAATATAGGTGAAACTACAAGAATATGAACACCGAGGACATGATGAAAATACGATTCTTCCAATTAGGGTAAAGCTAAGACAACATCATCCAAAGATTGGTAATCTATTAAAATGAAAAAAGTGTTTTTTCTGTAGTAATTGCAGATTTAATTTTGATTTCAGGAGTGTCCACTCATGGTTGTGGTTTTCATGCTTACCAATCTACTTTAGCGTGCATGAGCATAATTCTTGCAAACGTATCATATGATAGTAATTACATAGAGTGAATGCTATTGGCATCTTCACCATAGACACAAAAATAACATCAAAGGAATCATTCCATGGTGTGGATTTTTGCATGTATGAATATCAGTTACGCATGAACCAATCAGAAATGCTAAAAATACCGACTCACAAAGAATCGCCATGAGCAAGCCTGGAAACATTTGGAGGAAAGTGCATGGAAAGATCACAAAAAAACCCACAAACTTTTCATGGTTACTTGACAAGAATCTTGCAGGCTCTGGAATGCCTACTAGTTTTGATGAATTTGACTGGATTATACAGCAGGGCATAAAGGCAATCGTGACCATGACTGAAGATGCACTGCCAGACAAATGGACAAACAAAATAGAGTACTTGCATGTACCGACACCAGACCTTACTGCTCCAGATATGGACAGAATTGATGGTGCTGTAGACTTTGTTGATGAGCAGATGCGCTCTGGGCGGCCTGTAATGGTACATTGTGCTGCCGGCATGGGTAGAGCCGGAACCATACTAGCATGTTATCTGATAAAATACCAAAAATGCACTGCATCTACTGCCATTAAAAGAGTCAGAACTCAGAGGCCAGGCTCCATCCAGTCAGAGGTACAAGAGATTGCCATAGGACTCTATGAAAAACACATCAAATAAAATCTCAGATGAAATCTAGATAAACTCTGAAGACAGTTTTCCGTCCACGATTTTTATTTTGAGTTTCTTGTCTTCTTGAAATATCAGAGTAATATCACCGTCAGCATCGGGATCCTCCACCTTGACTAGTTCCATCATTCGTATTTGCTCAAACTTGTCCATACATATCACTACTCTGGAATCGAAGTGGTCTCTATCTTTCCATCCACTGCCTTTATGAACAGGAATCTATTATCCTTGAAGATAAACGTGATACCGTCCTCCTTGTCAGGTTCTTCAACTTCAAGTATTGGCTGTCCTAGCAGACCGTCGTATTTTGCCATGTATTTTCTGTAAAACTGTTCCTTATATCCCTATTTTGTTGGCAGATGTGGTGCTAGATGTGCTAGCAAATATGGTGCTACCAAATATGCTAGGCAGATATGGCACCAAACACCACTATCACAAATTCTAGATGATAGTTATCTCTATCTCGTCTGAATTGTTTTTGACTGTGCCGGGTTCTGTATAATCATGACGTTGCCAAGACGCAAAGACCTCTGCTCCTATGTGGTGCTTGCCAATTCCAAGGTCCGAGGCCTGAAATACAAACTTTTCATCAAAGTCAAACAGTTCCTGCTTGACTTCTTCTTCAGACAATCTTATGAACGGTTCAAAGTTTTTTGCAACTTGGACCCAGATTCTCCTGTCCTTCATGGGGTTTACCAGCTTTGGGTTCCTAGTCCAAAAGATTGATGCCTTTCTGTAGGTGTCTATTGTCCTGCCGAGCTCCTTTTTTCTAAACCCCCCTGAAGTCAATTTGGTTCCGTACTTTAGCTTAAATGAGACATCATTTTTGTTATATGACTGTGTCCAATTTTCCTCATTGAAAGCTGCCCTTATGTGACCCTCGATTGCAAACTTTACATTGACTTGAACTGTATCATTTACAGAGTATTCGTCTTTAGATTTTTCAAGATGGATGGCCGAAATCATGCTTTCCCCCATTGCAACCGCTCATAATGATTTATATCCACAATATGTGCCTTTACCGAATACATGAATGTACAAGTAATCAGTTCAGACGCAAAGGAGATCAACCTTTCAGTCAAGGAGACCGATATTGGGGTTTTGTATATTATCCAACACGAACTTTTGAAGGACTCTAGTACGGACTTTGCCGGTGTCATTGTAAAGCACCCATTGACAAACGAGTGCTGGGTTAGGGTTGGTTCCAAGAATGACCCGATGCAGCAGATCAAAAAGGCAACAGACTCTGCAATAGGTATCGCCAATGAATTTAAACAGTTATTTGCTTCCACAGTCAGGGAGAATTGAATGAAGTTTTGCCCCACATGTGAGGCCAAATTAAAAAACATGGGATCGGGCCTCCAGTGTCCCAAGTGCAGTTATTCAGAAGCCAGTGAGGTAGTGCATCCTGAAAAGCTCGAGGAAGGCGAGTCACAACTCAATGTCTTTGAGGAGAATGAGGGTAAAGAAACAATGCCCACAATTGAAAAAGAATGTGAAAAGTGTGGCCACAACGAGGCAGTATGGTGGATGTTACAGACAAGGAGTGCAGATGAGCCAACAACACAATTTTACAGATGTACAAAATGCAGACATACTTGGCGTGACTATTCATGATTTAGCATTACTTCATGTAAGATGTTATTACTCAAAACAAAAAAAATAAACTCTGGCATGATATATGATTATAATTGACATGCTTTGGAAAACTTACAGAATGCCAAAAAGTTCCATCTTAAACTGTGTAATTGTAGGGTATGATGGTATAGGGAATCATCAGGAAGTACTTAGTCAGCATGCCACAATGAGTTTGAGTATATTTAGTGGATGCAAAAATGAGCCGTCCACTTGCCAGAAAATATTGTCTAATGCCAACCAAAATACTAAATAATTTTCATTAGAGTTTGCTTTTATTCCAAATTGATCAGAGGGTTATGGCCGCCACTATACAATTCTTACATGAATCTAGACACGATTACAATTGCACTAAGGTTAACTACTTTTGGGATATCATAATAGATGATTAGTTGGAAATAATATAATACGCCTTGGCAGGATTAGACCTTTGATGGATTAAGCAAGCAGGCATCTATAATGTCCTGAGTAAATGGTATGTTTTCATCAAACACATCTAACAGGGATTGGTTTACGGGCAACTTGTCTGAATAACAAAGTTTGGTTATAACGCCCGCATCCTTTGCTGTTTGGACAGCATAGACAAAGTCACTATCAGCTGTAATGATTACTGCACTCTGAATCTGTTTCTTACAACTCATTTTAAGCAAATCCACTCCCAACATCATGTCCACACCTTTTTGTTTATACTGAGCTTTTATTCCATCATGTGTTTTTTGCAAGCGGCCTAGTTTTACCTCAAACCTAGGTGTTTTTTTGAGCTGTTTGATGAAAGATTGTTTTTTACGGTATCGTACTTTTTCATCATCAGTCGGCGGGTTGCTCTGGTGGGGCATTGCGGTA